>JAQVKX010000056.1 GCA_028694425.1 Candidatus Gastranaerophilales bacterium | reverse complement strand
TTTTTTGAATCTTCTTTGAGTATCAATTCCAGCTTGCCCTTTGCTTCTTCAAATTTATTCAGAAAAATTAACTGATTTATTTTGTCTAAAATAATCGTGTTCATTACTAAATTATAAGACAAATAAATTAAACTTTCTTAACAAAAAAGGCAAAAAAAAATTTTCAGAGTTTTTATAAAGATTGTAAGAATATAATAATACGGAAGTGTAAAATGAATTTAACCGTTAATCCTTTGGGATTTAATAACCGTAAATACCAAAACTCACCTCAACATAAGCCTCTCGGCTGTGTTGTTAAATCCGATTTTCAATATACGCCAAAAATTTCTTTAGCTCAAAAAGCATATGCGATGCCTTTAATTTCTTTTGGAAGTTTTAATCCCTTAACGCTTGAAGCAAAACTTTCAAGATTTGTTGCAAAATATTCTGCAGGCGATTGTCCGGTTATTTTAAGTGTGCGAAAAGGATTTATTGGAGATTTGGTGGAAAAAATCGTGGAAAATCCGGACAAGCACTTAATAATAGGGCTGGCAGGAGAATCCGCATCAGGCAAAACAACAATAGTTCAACAATCCCGGCAAGTATTAGGGGAACAAATTAGTACCATAGAAGGGGATGATTTTTATCATGATACGTCAGAAACACCTTTTGCAGAATTATTAGCAAGCGGTTACAGTTTTGATGTTCCGGGAGCATTTGATATTAATAAGTTAAGTGAGGTACTTAAAAGAGCTCATTTAGCAAATCAGGTTTATTTGCCGAGTTATGATAAAGTTACTTGTAAAAGTAAACCTTGTGCAACCTTATTACCTGTCAAGCAAGTAACCTTGCTTGATTTTATCTTTGCTTTACAACCTGGAATCAAAGGGCTTCTTGATATAGGAATTTATGTTGAGTGTCCTAAAGATGTAATTGAAACAAGATGGTTTGAACGTGCAGCTTCTCGAGGTAAAACGCCGGAGGTTGCTCAAGAACTGTATAGAGATGTACAAGAAAAAGCCCAAAAGTATTGTAATCCTACAAAAGCAAATGCAGACGTAGTTTTAAACGGCAATACCGATATTGGAACTTGGAAAAAATTCCTATCTGAGTTGGGTGGACTATTTCAGGATTTGAGTTAATATTGAAAGCACGGAATAATTCCATTTTTCGTACCCGACCTTATTTATTTTATTATACTCTACTCAAAATAAAAACAGGATTTTTATTTTATGCTGTTGGGCTGGCAAGCCCAACCTACTACACGCTTTAAAACGATTTGCTAAAAATTAAAAAATCTACTTTTTATTTTGAGCAGAGTATACCTGATTATAAATCAAACGTTTGATTTATAATCAGGTTTGCCAAAATTATTAAAATTGAACTTATTCACCTATTCACTTTTAGAAAATATTTTTCCATTTTCCATTTATTAATCCTCCCGCTTTAAAAACTTGACAAATCGGACAAAAAATAGTACTTTTAAGATAGTTTACAGACTTAAGGAAAAGAAAGAATATGGGAGTTGAAAAGCATGAAAAAATCCGAAAACACAATGTTTGCATAAACACATGTTCTTTTAAAAACAGATTAAAACAACTGTTTTTCCGTTTTATATCAAGTTTAAACCAACCAATAATCGCGTCATCCCGAACTTGCTTCGGGATCTATCCGACATACTACCCCGGCAAGATGCTGAGCTCTGCAGACAGGGTCACACGCTTCGGAAACCTCAGCGGTTCCCTTTGTCAACAAGTTCAGCATGACGACCTGCTTGTTTACTTTTCTCTTAAGACAAAAACCGACTTCTCTCGCAAGGGGAGAAGTGCTTATGCGTTCACTCTAGCAGAAACGCTTATCGCACTTGCGATTGTCGGCGTGGTTGCCGCAATTGTGCTTCCGCAGGTTATGACAAACATTAACGAAATGTCGTGGGCTAAGGCTAAAGACAACTTCGAGGTAAAAATCGACCAAGCAACACGCCAAATGAACGTTAACGGCGACCTGCCCAGCTACAGCGGTACAGCAATTCCAATCGAAAATTTTGCAAATAATTTTCAAAAATATATAAAAGTTGCTAAAAGGTGTGATTCAACGAATTTAACCGATTGCTTTGTTTCAACGTTTAAAAGCTCGGGCGGAACTGAGGTTACGACAAGCGATTTGACGGATGGAGCTGATTTAGGGCATTCAACTTGGACACAATCTACGGTAGGGCTTGGCTTCGCAGACGGCACAAACGCCATAATTGCCTACGACCCGAGTTGTGCGTACCTTGACTGGACAAATAACGAAGGCTCGATTTACGGCGAAGGCGGAAGCACGGGCAAAAGCTTTATCCCGGGCAACACAACGGCGTGTGTGGCGATAGTTTACGATATAAACGGCAATCAAAAACCGAATACGGTGGGCAAAGACATCGGCGAACTTAATGCGGTACTGGGCAACGACGACTGTGTGCAGGTAGGAAGCATGTGTGTTTCAAAGGCGAATGTAACTTACAGTGCAATAGATACAACCACCGACAAAACCTATGATAGCAGTACCTGCGGTTCAGTTCCTAATAACCCATATTGTGCAAATAACGCTTGGGCAGGAGCAGTAAAAACCTGTGCGGATTTAGGAATGCATCTTCCATCAGATGCAGAGTTAACATCAATATACACCACAACAACCAAAAACTCCGGTATTAAATCTTTAATTGAAATGACCGGTTTGTATTGGACATCATCCGAGTATAATTCTTATAACGGATTGATAAGGATCTTTCCTAACGGTGGTAATATTCCTTATACTAAAAATCATAGTTTTTTGTATGTTCGATGTATTAAGTAAGTTAATCATTTAAATATTTAATCATTTTGCAATTTTGAAAAAATAACAAATTATAAGCAAAATGTAAAAAATAAAAGGTAAAAAGTGAAATGTGAAAGGTGAAAAGAAGGAAAATTTTGCTCACTGTTTACTGCTCACTGCTCACTTTAAAAACCTTTCAGCTTTTCAGCCCTTCAGCCAAAATGCTTTTCCCTTTCCCCTTTCCCTTTTTCCTTTTTACTTTTCTAAAGTTTGGTTAAGAATTAGGCTTTAAGTAAAAAATTTGGTATTATTAAAATGAAAAACTGAACGGTAAACAGGGAACAGAAGAAGCAAAATGCAAAAAGTAAAAAGCAAAAAGCAATTTGGCTGAAAGGTTTTTAAAGTGAACAATGAACAATTCAACCGGAAAACAACCTATAACCCTATCACCCTATAAACCTATAAACTTCTTTTCACCTTTCACCTTTCACTTTTCACGTAAATATGTTGAGGAGGAATAATGAATAAAAGACTTGAAAAAGTTTTGACCATAATGTTTTTTATAATAACGGCAATGCTCATTTTTATGCCTGCGGCTCATTGTGCGTTGACTTTTCCGAATATTAACATAGGGATGAAAACGGCAAATACACCTCAGGAGTTTTCGCAGGGAATTCAAATAATGATATGGTTAACTATTTTAACCCTGGCTCCGAGTATTTTTATTATGACAACCGCATTTATACGGATAATAATTGTCCTTGCTATTGCCAGACAAGCAATAGGTGTTGCGACATTGCCTCCAAGCCAGGTTTTAACAGGTCTTGCTTTAATTTTAACTTTCTTTATAATGTCACCGACAATAAATAAAATTAATACAACAGCCCTTCAGCCTTATATGAAAAATCAGATTACCCAACAAGCAGCATTGAATAGGGCTATTATCCCCGCAAGAGATTTTATGTTTAAGCAAACCGATGAAAAAAATCTTGCATTATTTGCAAGAATGGCTAAAATAAAAGATCTAAAAACTCCGGATGATGTTCCTACATACATTTTAATCCCGTCTTTTATTTTAAGCGAATTAAATACGGCTTTTAAAATAGGTTTTGTAATATTTTTACCGTTTCTGGTTATAGATATTGTAGTATCGAGTATTTTGGTTGCAATGGGGATGTTATTTTTGCCGCCCACAACTATTGCACTGCCGTTCAAATTGGTTTTGTTTGTAATGGTTGACGGATGGTATCTGATAGTAAAATCTTTGGTCGAAGGATTTGTAACATAAAGACGTGAAATGTAAAAGGTGAAAAGTGAAAAGCAGCTAAAAATCATTTCACATTTTACAAAGACATAAAATTTTAAATAAAAAAATAAAGGTATACAAACATGGAACAAGATGTAGTAATAACACTAATGCAAAAAACTTTTATATTGATATTGGAACTGGCATCGCCGATTCTGATTGTAAGTATTGTTATAGGTTTGATTGTAAGTATTTTCCAAACGGTTACTCAGATACAAGAGGCAACATTGACATTTGTGCCTAAAATTATAGCAGGTGTTGTAACTATAATAATTCTCATGCCTTGGATGCTGAATGTTTTTATAAATAGTGTTAACGAGCTTTTTAACAGTATTCCCGGTCTGCTTTAGAGGAGATATATGCCTGTTGATTTAATCACATTATTATCACCTAAAAATTTGGTTATTTTTGTAATAGTATTTACAAGGCTGACCGGTTTAATGATGTCTGCACCTTTAATTTCCAAGTATCCTATCCCATTTCAGATAAAAGCCTGGTTTGTTACGATGATTAGTTTCATAATATTTCCAATAGTTTTGGCAAATGTAAATTTTGCTATGCCTACAACTATTCCCGAGCTGACTTTAATTCTGATAAGAGAATTTATGATAGGTTATATTGTCGGTTTTGTTGCAAACATTATATTTATAGCGGTTGAAATATCTGCAGAATTAGTGTCAATGCAAATGGGATTAACAGCAGCCCAAGCTTTGAACCCGACTACCGGAGATACAGCCCCGATATTATCCCATGTTTATACAATTATGGCATCAATGATTTTTATAGGCATAAATGGTTATCAATGGGTTTTTTCAGGGTTATATAAATCTTTTTTTCTTATGCCGCCGGGATATTCATTCATTGTAACCGGAAATATGGCTCATAATGTAATGTGGGTATCAAATCAAATATTTATAATCGGACTGGGATTAGCATTACCTATTTTTTCGGTTTTGCTTTTGACGGATGTTTTATTAGGTTTTGTTGCTAAAATGATGCCTAAAATGAATATTTTTATGGTTGCATTGCCTGCCAAAATATATATAGGGTTATCAATTTTTATTATGTTAACTCCTCAGATAGTATCTAAAATCGAAATTTTGTTAAAAGATTATTTAACAGGTATAATATCAGTGTTGGGAGGATAATAAATTGGGTAACGATGCTGACGGAAGAACCGAGAGTGCCACCCCTAAACGAAGGAATAAAGAAAGGGAAAAGGGCAATATCTCTAAAAGCCAGGACTTGAGTTCTGCTATTATGATTACTATCGGAATAGGTATTTTAAGTATTTTTTCAAAACACATTTTGTTTTTAATAGAAACAATGCTTCGTAACACTTTTACTCATCTGAATCCTGACAATATTAATACCGATAATATTTTGCTGATATTAATGCCGTTTATAACTGTTTGTGCAAAAATTCTTTTACCGTTTTTAATCTTATTGGTAATTGTGGGAATTTTTGTTGTAAGAATGCAAATCGGGCATGTTTTTTCTCCGGGTAAAATTAAACTTGATTTCGGCAATTTATCTCCCTCTAAGGTATTACAAAATGCAAAAAATATGTTAAATCCTGTAGCACCAAGGAATTTAGTTGAATTTGTGAAGTCCTTGGCAAAACTTTTAGTCGTGTTTTTCTGCGGATATTCGGCAATAAGTGCAAGAAAAGCTGAGCTTTACGGACTTTTAGGTTTAAGTTTGCAAAGTTCTTTTGCAATTGTGGGTTCAATATTAACACAGATGATGATAAATATTTGTTTGGCAATGCTTGTTATCGGTTTTTTGGATAAAAAATATCAGGATTATGAATATGAAAAATCAATCAAAATGACAAAACAAGAAGTTAAGGATGAATTTAAAGACAGTGAAGGAGATCCGAAAATTAAATCCAAGATTCGTTCCGTTCAGATGAAAATGGCAAAAAACAGAATGATGGCTAAAATTCCAAAAGCCGATGTAGTTGTAACAAATCCTACACATTATGCGGTTGCTTTAGAATATAATAAATTAAAAAATCCGGCTCCTCGAGTTGTAGCTAAAGGGGTTGATTTTGTTGCATTTACGATAAAAGAAGTTGCCCGTAATAACAATGTTCCGATTGTTGAAAATCCACCGCTTGCACGAGCACTATACAAATTAGTCCCGATTGATGGTATAATACCATCAGATATGTTTGTTGCGGTTGCGGAAGTTCTTGCATACGTATACAATAAAAATAAGCGTGGAGGTAGTTAGTAAAAGTGGATTTAAAAAAACTTGCATTTTTGCTGAAAAATAATGATATTGTTCTTGCAGTAGGGCTTGTTACTATTGTTGCAATGATGATTTTACCTATTCCTCCAAATCTTCTGGATTTTTTGCTGACCATAAATATTTCATTTGCGATTATAATTTTATTGGTTTGTCTTTATACAAAAGAACCTTTGGATTATTCAACATTCCCTACTATTTTACTTCTTGCAACTTTGTTTAGACTTGGACTAAACGTAAGTGCAACAAGATTAATCCTGCTGCATGGAGAAGCAGGAAACGTTATTAATGCTTTCGGTGAATTTGTTATAGGAGGTAATTACGTAGTAGGTTTTGTAATTTTTACCATTCTTGTACTTATCAACTTTATGGTAATTACCGGCGGTGCAGGTCGTGTTGCCGAAGTTTCAGCAAGGTTTACATTAGACAGTATGCCGGGTAAACAGTTAAGTATTGATGCTGATTTAAACTCAGGATTAATTACCGAAGCCGAAGCAAAAATCAGAAGGCGAAAACTTGAAAGAGAAATAGATTTTTACGGAACAATGGATGGTGCTTCAAAATTCGTAAAAGGTGATGCTACCGCAGGTATAGTAATTGTTGTAATTAATATTGTCGGCGGATTTATAATCGGTATGTGGCAGTTAAAAATGAATGCATTAACCGCTCTTTCAACTTATACTATTTTAACGGTCGGTGATGGTCTTGTATCTCAAATCCCCGCACTTTTAATATCAACGGCAACAGGTTTGATAATTTCCCGTGCTTCGGGTCAAGATAGCTCTTTAAGTCAGGATATACAAAATGAAATGTTTTCGGATCCGAGGGTTTTGGGGGTTTTATCAGGGCTTTTATGTTTTATGGGTATAGTTCCCGGCATGCCCACTTTACCGTTTTTTACGGTCGGTGCAATTGCAGGTTATGCTGCATACTTCAAAAATAATGAGAATAAGAAAAAAGAAGCAGTAGAACAAGCTGAAAAAGATGCTTCAACGAAGCAGGAAAAAATGGGGAAAAGGAAGAAAAAAGCTACCAGAGAAAGTGTTTTGGAACTTTTATCTGTGGAAACGATAGAGATAGAAGTAGGTTACAGACTTGTACCGTTGTTAAACGTTGAACAAGGAGGTGATTTACTTGAGCGAATTGCACAAATAAGACGTCAAACCGCATTGGATTTAGGTATAGTTTTACCATCGATAAGAGTAAGGGATAATTTGCAGTTGTCACCAAATACTTATCAAATAAAATTAAAAGGTATTGCAATAGAATCGGGAGAGGTTTATCCTGACCGAAGCTTGGCAATGAACTCCTCGGGAAACAATGAAAGCTCAAGATTAACAGGTATTAGTGCAATAGAGCCCGCTTTCGGGTTGCCTGCTTTATGGATTGAAGAAAAAGACAAAGATTATGCCGAAACTTATGGCTACACTGTTGTAAGCCCATCTGCCGTTGTTTCTACCCACTTGACCGAAATTATCAAGAAAAATGCGGCGGATATTTTATCACGTGCGGATGTTCAGCAATTAATCGATAACTTGAAAAAAGAAGTTACAGAAGATTATGTTGCCGACTTAATGAAAGACTTAAATGCCGGTGAAGTTCAACAAGTTATGCATAATCTACTGAAAGAAAGGGTTCCTGTCAGAGACTTAAAAACTATTTTAGAAACATTGAGTTTGCAAATTAAGATAAATAAAAATCCGGACTACTTAACCGAACAAACCAGAAGGGCTTTAGCGAGAACTATATGCAAACAAAACTTAGCCGATACCGGTGAACTTTTGGCAATAACTCTTGCACCGGATGTTGAGAATGTAATTGCACAAGGTGTAAGCCCTGACGGTCAAAATTTAACTTTAGATCCAGATTTTACAAGAAGATTACTTGACAATCTTAATATGGAGCTCGAAAAAGCTATATCTGCAAGCGGTAATCAGCCTGTAGTACTTTGTTCTTCGCCGATAAGACTTGCTTTCAGAAGACTTATCGAAAGAACTTATCCGCAAATTACCGTTATGTCCTACAATGAAATTACCTCTAATACGAAAGCAAAATCTATCGGAGTTGTAAGGATTACAAACTCTGCTTTAGAGCAAGCATCTGTTCCAAATCCTATAACTGCAGAAGTAAGTTAATTTATCATAAAAGAGAAGGAAGAAAAAATGACTGAATTATTAGAAAAAAACCAAATAATTAGTATTGTTCCGCAGAATTTTAAAAATTCAAATAAGGGCAAAATTGTTGATATTCAGAATAACTTTTTTTCACTGGAAACTTTCCATTTGCCGGAGGAAATTTTTCCAAAAAAAATTATGGAATTTTATTCCCAAACCAAAAACGGTATGCTGTATTTTTCTTCTGCCGTTATCGATGTTAGCGGAAATATTATTACAGTTGCTATTCCAAGAAAACACAGGTTTTTGCAACGAAGAGCTTTTTCCAGAATTAAATTCAGCCTTGATATGACTTTGGGTTCAAACGGCAAAAATTATGATATAACGTCAGTAGATTTATCCGTAGGCGGTATGAAAATCAGAACAAATGACAGTTTAAATATAGATACTGAATATGATTTATCTTTCAAACTAATCGGACATTGTATTAATTGTAAATACGAAATAATAAAAATTGAAAAAGATGAAACAGGTTTTTATACTGTATCGGGACGATTTAAAAATCTGTCAAATATTGATAAAATAACATTAATCAGATTTTGTATGAATAAAAATATAGAGGATTTAAGGAGAAATGGATAAGAACAAAAAAAAACTTCCTCAAAGAAAAAAATTAGCTGCAGTATTTGTAAGTTTTACCATCCTTCTTGTTGGTGGAGTTTCTTTGTCAAGAAGCATGTCTTTGGATTATTATACTGTGTTAAGTACTCTGCAAAAACTTACTCCTGCCTGTTTGGCGTTAGGAGGTTTAGGTTGGGTTATCGGAATGATTTTGGATAAACCAAGAAGAAGACAGAGAGTTGATTATAATAGTTTATTTTTGCATGATGTTATGAAAAGTAATATTTCGACCGATGAAACATCTGATGCAACTGAAACAACTGAACAAACCGAAGCATCAGAAGCTATTATCCCCACCGAGACGGAAGAAAATAAAGAAAAAGAGGCACAATTTTGAAAATAAAAATTGAAAAATCCTTAAAAATAAGTACTGCAATTGCCTTAACGACAAGTATTTTAATTACTCTTTCAACCTTGGGCATAGCAATTTATTCATTGTCTTTTGTTAATAAGTTAATGGTGCTTCAGAGTGATATTTATACTCAATGGGATATTTTTCAGGATAGTTTAAAGCGTTTGGTTTTGGCATTTTTGACTTTTAGTTTGATTACTTCTTATTATTTAACAAAAATCCTTATAAACCCTTTAATTGGACTTGTTAACGGTGCCAAAGAGTTATCTGAAGGTCATTTTGAATACAGATTTAAGCATACAAAATATTTGGAAGTTAATAAATTGATAGACACTTATAATCAAATGGCCCAAAGTCTTCAGATTTTGTATACAGAGTTGGATAATAAAGTTAAGGAAAGAACTCAGGAACTGGAAAATGCAAATACTGAACTTAAAAATACTCAAGCAATGATGGTGCATAGTGAAAAAATGAGATCTCTTGGAGAGCTTGTCGCAGGAATTACTCACGAAATAAATAACCCGATAAACTTTGTTCACGGAAATCTGGTTCATTTACAAAAATATTCTTATGCTTTGCTGGAAATTATAAACTTATATGAAACTTTTGAATCTGATTTAAGTGAAGAGAAAAAACAGCAATTAAAAGAATTGAAAAAGCAATTTGACCTTGATTTTATAAAAGAAGATTTGCCGATGTTGACAAAAAGCTGTCATGAAGGCACCGAAAGAACAAGAAACATTATTATGGATTTAAAAAATTTCTCCAGACTTGATGAAATGGTTGTTAATGACATTGATTTACCTAAAGAAAAAGATACAACTTTAAACATTTTACACAATAAAATTAAAAATAAAGTAACGATTGTAAAAGAGTATGATGAAGATCTTCCGCATATTGAAGGTTTCGGTGGTCAACTTAATCAAGTGTTTATGAATATTTTGGACAATGCTTGTTATGCGATTAAAGAAAAGGGAACAATTTATATACGGTTACACAAAATTGAAAAAGATGTTATAATAGAATTTGAAGATACAGGTTGCGGCATGAGTAAAGAACAAGCGGAAAAGATTTTTGATCCGTTTTTTACAACAAAACCCGTAGGCTCAGGAACCGGTTTAGGTTTGTCTATAAGCTATAAGGTTATACAAAAACATAACGGTTCAATAAAAGTTGATAGTACGGAAGGCAAAGGAACAAAATTTACAATCCGATTGCCTGTAAATATGGAGCAAGAGTAAAAATTGGAAATTAATACGGCTGACAACAAATATAAAGTTTTGCTTGTAGATGATGAAGAAGATAATTTGGCTCTTTTATACAGAACTTTACGTCAAGATTTTTACATAATTAAAACAACCTCGCCTCTTGAGGCATTAAAAATGCTTGAAGAAGAGGAAGTTCAGTTGATAATTTCCGACCATAAAATGGACGAAATGGACGGCGTAGAATTTTTAAAGCAAACTTATGAAAAATACCCCGAATGTGTAAGATTGCTTGTAACCGCATATTCAGACTCAAAAATATTAATTGATGCCATTAACTACGGAAAAATTTACAGATATATCAAAAAACCTTGGGATCCTGAAGAGCTGCTTTTGATTGTAAAAGCAGCAGCAGAATATTTCCAGCTTAAGCAAGATAATGACAGATTGATATATGACTTAAAAGAATTATTCTCCGGGACTGTCAACGCTATTATTGAAGCTTTGGATGCAAAAGATTCCTTCACTTTAGGCAGAAGCAGACGGGTTACATTCCTTTCCTTAAAAATGGCTCAACATCTTAAACTTCCATCTCAAGAAATAGGCAAACTTGAACTTGCCGGGTTATTGCACGATATCGGTATGATTGGAGTACCCGAAGATATTTTGAATAAGTCCGAAGCACTGACAGCCGATGAGTTTGAGATTATAAAAAAACACGTAAATTACGGTGTTAAAATCCTTGAAGACATTAAACAACTTAAGGATATTGTCGAAATTATAAAATACCATCATGAAAGATTTGACGGAAACGGTTATCCGCATTATTTAAGCGGAGAAGATATTCCGCTTAACGCAAGAATAATAGCAATTGCAGATTCTTATGACAGTATGGTTTCAAACCGTTCTTACAGAGAAGGTTTACCTGTAGAAGAGGCTATCAGGAGAATAGAAGAAGCATCAGGATACCAATTTGATCCGTTTATTGTTGAGACCTTTAAGGCAATAATTTGGGATGCTATTAATGAACTTAGGGAATTTGAATTACAAATGTCAGAGTAAATATGAGTTTAATAAACCTCTTAAAGAAAAAATTTAAAACAGTTTTTTTTACTACACCTTCACATTCACAGAAATTTTTTCTTTTTTCGAAATTTAAACAATTTTATAAATATGACATATCGGAAACGGATGCCTGTAACCCTCAAGTTGCATTAGGAAAAGCCGAAAAGAAGGCAAGTGAAATTTATGGTACAAAGTCTACGCATTTTTTAACCAATGGCTCAACAAGCGGAGTAATTACAGCAGTTTTGGCTTGTACAGAACCGGGGGATAAAGTTTTGATTTGGGATAATGCTCATCCTTGCCACGCAAATGCAGTGAAACTTGCCAGTGCAATTCCTGTTTT
>JAQVKX010000055.1 GCA_028694425.1 Candidatus Gastranaerophilales bacterium | reverse complement strand
GAGTTCGGGATGACGCGATGTTGGATTTTTTGTTGCCACGCTTTATCTTTCTACGTCTGGATTTCAGGATTTATCATGTCTTAATATTCAATTATATTAACATTTCATGGATTTCTCCGTTGAGCCTTACTTAACCAAGTTGACATGGTACTAAACAAAATGTAGTATTATAAGTATAAGTGTTATTTTCTGGGAGGAATTAAAATGAAAAATAATTTAAATAAAAAAGGGTTTTCGCTTGCGGAAATGATGGTTGTAATGTTGGTTTTGGCTATTATTTTGGCTGCTGCACTGCCTTTATTCAGCAGACGTTCAAAAGCAAGGTCAAGTGCTTCGCCATGGAAATATGATTCAATTACTAATTCTGATATTTATGCTGCAACAGGAGACACTCAAGGTGTAATAATCGGTACAAGTGCTTTTGCGTCAGGTGATAGTGCAAAATTACTTATTAATACCTCAGATATTTCTCAAAATCAAATATTATTTAAAGAAGGTGGTGATACTTATGGTAAATTAATAGTTGACTCAAAATATAATATTGGATTTGGAGACAATATAACAGTAGAAACAACCGAAGGTTATAATACGGTAATTAATAGTGATTCTAGAGCAATTGGCGGATATAGCACAGCACTGGGTTATGCATCTTATGCATCAGGATTTTCCAGCATTGCCATAGGCGGAGGACACGCCTTTGGGGAAGAGTCTATTGCAATTGGAACAACAACAACCGTAGATACTTCATATGCCAGGAGTGTATCAATAGGTAAAGGTGCTCAGGCAACAGCAAGTGATCAAATTGTACTTGGCAGTATTGATCATGCAGTTAGAATTCCGGGAACTCTGACTGTGGGTACAAATGGTGGAAATTTTTTCGGAGCAACCGGTACATGGCTTACTACTTCTGATAAGCGTTTGAAAAATATTAACGGAGATTTTACCGACGGTCTTGATAAAATCAGACAACTTAATGTTTAT
Source organism: Candidatus Gastranaerophilales bacterium (assembly GCA_028694425.1). Lineage (GTDB taxonomy): Bacteria > Cyanobacteriota > Vampirovibrionia > Gastranaerophilales > Gastranaerophilaceae > JAQVKX01. The sequence continues at coordinate 11,119 of JAQVKX010000055.1, read as the reverse complement.
AATTACACATTAAAAAAAGATAAGAAAAAAACACCAAGAATTGGGGTTATCGCTCAGGACTTGCAAAAAGTTTTTCCTGATGCCGTAGAAAAAGACAAAAAAGGATATTTATTAATACGTCAGGAAGACATGTTTTATGCCATGCTTAATTCAATAAAACAGCTTGACAAAATTGTTCAAAATATTCTGGATGATATAAAATCTTTAATTGTAAAACTTGAACAAATTGATGATAAAATAGCTGCTTTAATCAGGGTTGATCAGATAAACTCTCAAAAAATCAAAGAACTTGAAGCAAAGAACAAAGTGCTTGAGGCAAGGCTTAAAAAGTTGGAAGGCAATAGCAGTAAACGGTAAACAGGGAACAGGGAACAGAAAGAAGACAAGATGCGTGGATGCGTAGATGCGTAGTTTTTAAAAGAAACTGTTCACCCATTCACCCCTTCAACTTCTTATTCACTTAATCATCTAATCACTTATTCACTTTTTACTTTGTAAAGATTATGTAACAATTTCTGCAAAATAACAAAAAAATTCTTTTACATGTTTTATATTATCATCATGAAGTTTTTATCAGGATAAAAGGAGTACATTATGAAAGTAGCACAAGTAAATAATATGAATTATGGATATTTACGGCAATCTAAATTACAAAATTCATTACCTTCTCAAGAAAAAATTACTTTTGGAAACACAGCAACTTCTATTGGTAGTATTGTGCCTGATGCAACAGAAATAGTATTAGGAGAAGGAAAGAAAGTTACAACATTTGTGGATGAATTTGGGAGAAAGTTAAGAGCATTAATTTTAAATTCTGACGGTACAACATATATGGATGCAAGATTTGAATATTATAGCCCAAAAGGTAATGCCCTTAGAAATGAAACTTGGTACACAAATGATAATAAACCAACAAAAAAACTTACATTTTCTAGATTTACCGGAAAATTAATAGAAATGATTGAATATAGTTTAGACGGAAGCAATTCTCTAAGTGTTACAAAATTCGACCCTGCTACAGGAAATAAAATAAGTGAAAAAACTGTTACTGATACAAGAGCAGCTATGCTTCGTAATTTAAATCTTGCAGGCACAGAAAAATCTGCACAATAAAAGAACATTTTTAAAAGGAGAAAAAATTAACCATGAACGTAGCACGAATCGGTAATGTTAGTTATAATAGTCAAATAAGGCTTAAACAACACAATACAAATGCAAAAACTCAATCTTATGCAAAGGATGAAGTAAACTTTGGAAGAAGTTTAAGACCGCTTAGTTGTCAAGAAATATGGCATAATATTCCTGTCGGAAGACCGCGTGATTTAGTTCGCCGAGAAGGTTCTCTGACCAAAGTATATGACAGATGGGGAAATATTTTAAGCACTACTATGGATGGAACAGTTATCAGGCAGGATCCTTCGTTAGTTCTACCTGGACACAGATATAATTATGAAAAAGGTCAATTAACAACAGCAACGTTTCATCATGCTTCAGGAGAACCGGCATTAACTTGGGAATTTGACCCTAACGGGCAAGTAAAAAGAGCTATTAGCCGCTAACAATGAACAACATCAAAGATAAAATCAACAGAGCTTTTGGGCTTCATCAGGCGGGAAAGCTGGATGAGGCACAGGCGGAGTATTCTCAAATACTGGAAGAATCTCCTGATAACGCTAATGTGCTTTATTTAATGGGGTTTTTAAAACTTCAAAATAATCTTTTTGAAGATGCGGTTTTATACTTAAAAAAATCTGTAGAATTTGCACCAAAGTTTTTTGATGCATGGTTTAATTTAGGGTTGGCTTACAAAAACAATGGAGAATTCACTAAATCAATCGAGGCTTATAAAAAAGCGTTGGAACTTGAACCGGAAAGTTCGGATGCTTATTTCAACCTTGCTAACGCTTATGAAAGCCAAAACAATACTTTTGAGGCTTTAGAATGTTATGAAAAAGCTTATGAATATAACACGGACAAAGAAGATACAGTCATTCCGTATTTTTTGGGAATTGCGTATTTAAAAGTTAAAGATTTCAAAAACGGTTTAAAATTCTACGAATATAGACCCTGTAAGCCTTTTGCAACTTTCTGCCAGGCACGTGAATATAAAAAAATTGAAGAAAAACCGCTTTGGACAGGTGAAACAATGAAAGACAAAACGCTTTTTGTCTACTACGAATCTGCCCTGGGCGATACTTTAATGTATGCAAGATATCTTGCTCTGCTTAAAGACAAATTTGCAAAGGTTTTATTTAAACCCCAAATTTGTCTTAATAAACTTTTTAAAGAAAATAATTTAGGGGTAGAGATTATAGACAATAAAATCCTGCCGGAAGATATAGATTTTGATGTGCATATACCGTTGATGAGTATTCCTTATGTCCTAAACCTTAATACTGAGGATATACCGCTCAGCGAGGGGTATTTAAAGGCAAATCCGCAAAAGGTTAGGGATTACAAAGAGAAATATTTTAATAATGATAAATTTAAAATAGGGATAAAATGGAAAGGCAGTACCGAATATGAATTAAGCCGGATTATTCCGCTAAAAGCCTTTTATAAACTTTTTGACCTCCCAAATACTCAGTTTTACTCGGTTCAAAAAGATGAAGGGATTGAAGAACTTAATGATTTGCCTGAAAAATATAACATTATAAATCTCGGTGAAACTTTTAAAGATTTCAGCGATACTGCAGCAGCGATAGAAAATTGTGATTTAATCATTTGTAACGACACATCTGTTGCACACCTTGCAGGTGCGATGGGTAAACCTTGTCGGATTTTGCTTCCGTTTGTGCAAAACTGGCGTTGGCATACAGACATAAGCTACAGCCCTTGGTACAAAAGCGTAAAATTATTTAAACAAACCGAAGTCGACAATTGGGAGGAGGTTATTGATAGAGTTTTGGCGGAAGTGATTAAGAAGTTGAATGGGTGAATCGGTAAACAGTTTTAAAAGTGAGCAGTGAACAGTGAGCTGTGAGCAGAAATGAAGCGTGAAGCGAATAGCTTTTCCTCTTTCCTTCTTGCCATCTTTTCTGTTTCCCGTTCCCTGTTCCCTGTTTCCTTTCCCTTTCTCTTTTCCCTTTCCCCTTTCTTACCATTTGTTTACATTTTGTTTGCATTTATATTTTTTTTATTTTATTATTAAAGTGGATGAAAGCCGATTTTTTAGAGTGCCCAAAGTAAAAAGCTTTAGAGCATTCTATTAATTTTATCCGTAAAAATACAGTAATAAAAAGGATTAGTACAAAATGGGAATCAAAGGCAAAGTTGACAAAATGGTAGTTCTTGCTTGTGAAGATTGCAAGGAAAGAAATTACACAACAGTCAAAAATAAAAAAACAAACAAGGAAAGGATGGAATTAAAAAAATACTGTCCGACTTGTAAAAAACACACTGCACATAAAGAAACGAAATAGTTTATAAGGTGAACAGGTGAATAGGTGAAAAGTTTAGTTAAAAATTAACTTATAACCTTATAACCTTATAACCTTATCACCTCGGCGTATGCGTCCTTAGTTCAGTTGCCCGGTGCGGCAGGACGCACGACAGTTAAATTTAGTTCTACCAACTGAACTAAATAAAAAATGAAAATTTAATAGCAAAGGAGATGCGAACGGGCAAGTCTTGTTAAACAAAAGAGAGACGAAGCCAAGAGCAGTGAGTGCAAGAGGCTAATAAAGCCGAAACATGAAAAATGCTCCAACCCGAAACAAAAATCTTGAAAGGCGAAACTACAAAGGTTTCGTGTAATGATAGAAAAAGCGTCCTTAGTTCAGTTGGTAGAACGTCGGTCTCCAAAACCGGATGTCGAGGGTTCGAGTCCTTCAGGGCGCGATTTATATAAAGTGAGCAGTGAACTGTAAACAGTGAACTGAAAAGTAAATGGTAAATGGTAAATAGTAAATGGAAAAATTTTGCTTCGCAAAATTAAACTTATCAACTTATCGACTTATAAACTCATCAACCAAAGGAAAACAATGAACGAAATAGTAAATTCAATAACAACATATCTAAAAGGCGTTAGAGCCGAGTGGGGCAAAGTTACGTGGCCGGAAAGACGTCAAGTTTTTGCTGAAACACTCTTTGTCGTAGTAATTGTTGTTGTATTTACGCTTTCGGTTTACTTAATGGATGTTATCTTTAAGTGGGTATTAAGTTATATCCCGCACAGATAGGACGGAACAATGGCTAAAAAGAAATCAGAAGAAATTTTAGAAGAAGATTTGATTACTCCGGAAGTTATTCCGGCAGAAAGAGGTATTGCTGTTGAGCAAGAAACTCGCCCTGTGGAAGAAAAATCGGCTAAACAAGCTCAAAAACGATGGTATATTGTCCATACTTATTCGGGACATGAAAACAAGGTTAAAGTAAACCTTGAAAAACGTATTGAATATATGAATATGAGCGAAAAAATCTTCAGAGTAGAAGTTCCTCAAAAAACCGTTACTCAAGTTAAAGGCGGTAAAAAACAGGAAAAAGAAGAAAAAATCTTTCCGGGATATGTACTGGTAGAGATGATAATGGATGATGACAGCTGGTATGTTGTAAGACATACAGCAGGCGTTACAAAATTTGTCGGCTCTGCAAAAAGACCTATTGCGGCAAAAGACAGCGAAATTAAAAAAATCATTCACCGTACTCAAACTCAAGCTCAAAAAATTCAGCTTGATGTTAAGGCGGGTGATAAAGTCAGAATTATTTCCGGACCGTTCTCTGATTTCGTCGGAGATATTACGGAAGTTTATCCTGATAAGTCAAAACTAAGAGCAAATGTTTCAATCTTCGGCCGTGAAACACCGGTTGAGTTGGAATATAAGCAAATACAGAAACTGTAAAAAGTGAAAAGTGAAACGTGAAAAGTGAAAGGATTTTTTTATATTATTTTTACATTTCACTTTTCACCTTTCACTCAAAAATAAAACATAAAAATTAAGAAAGGATTATACAAACAATGGCACCGAAGAAAAAAGTAATAGGAAAAATTAAGCTTCAAATAGAAGCAGGAAAAGCAAATCCATCGCCGCCGGTTGGTCCTGCACTGGGACAACATGGTGTTAACATTATGGATTTTTGCAAACAATTTAACGCAAAAACAGAATCACAAGCAGGATACATTATCCCAGTTGTAATAGATGTTTACGAAGACAGAAGTTTTTCGTTCATAACCAAGTCTCCACCGGCTGCGGTTTTGATTAAAAAAGCAATCAACCTTGCAAAAGGCTCTGCAACTCCGAACAAAGACAAAGTCGGACAAATTACGCAAGCTCAAATGGAAGAAATTGCAAAAACAAAAATGGAAGACTTGAATGCAACTTCAATTGAAAGTGCTGTGAATATGATTAAAGGCTCGGCACGTTCAATGGGCGTTACAGTAGCTGAGTAAAATGCAAAAAGCAAAATGTAGGGTGGGATTACTATCCCACCAACATAAATTGGAAGCACTTAAATAAGTGCGTTATGACCAAGAAAGGAATATAAAATGTCAAAATTAACAAAAAAACAAAAAACAATCCGGGAATTATTAGAAGGTTTTGAACAACCTGCAAGTGCAGCAAGTGCAATTAAAAAATTACAGGAAATTTCAAAAAAAGTTTCAAAATTTAACGAAACCGTTGAATGCCACTTCCGTTTAGGAATTGATGTAAAACATGCCGACCAGCAAATTCGTTCAACAACCGTTTTACCTGCAGGATTAGGAAAGGATATTAGAGTTTGCGTTATAGCAAAAGGACCTAAAGCAACCGAAGCTAAAAGTGCGGGTGCTGACGAAGCAGGTGCAGAAGAAGTTATTGAAAAAATCGAAAAAGGATGGTTTGAATTCGATACACTTATAGCAACTCCCGACTGCATGGGGATGTTGGGTAAATTAGGACGTGTTTTGGGTCCGAAAGGCTTAATGCCAAACCCAAAAACAGGCACGGTAACAATGGACATCGCTGCTGCGGTTAAAGACGCTAAAGCAGGTAAAGTCGAATTTAGAGCAGACAAACAAGGTATGATTCACTGCCCTATTGGCAAAATTCAATTTAAAGAAGCTGATTTGCTAAAAAACTTTGCAACTCTTGCAGATGCTATTTTAAGGGCAAAGCCGTCTTCAGCTAAAGGAACTTACGTTAAGTCATTATATTTGGCAACAACAATGGGACCCGGCATTAAATTGGATGCTAAAAATTTGGCAAGTGAAGTTAAAGAAATAATATAGATGCAAAGAAGACTAGATGCGTAGAGGCGTAGAAGCGTAGTTGTTAAATTGCCACGCATCCACGTTTCTTGTCTTCTTGTCCTACCTTTTAACAGGAGTTTAAAATGAAAAACAAAGGTCTATTCATAACATTTGAAGGTATTGACGGGTGTGGAAAAACCACGCAAATGAACCTTTTGGCTGATTATCTGAAAGCAAAAGGTCAAGACGTGCTTATTACAAGAGAGCCGGGAGCCATAGGTTTGGGAGAAAAAATCCGTGAGATTTTGTTAAATTATAACGGGGAAGTCTCTTCAAACTGCGAAGCGTTTTTATTTTTGGCTGATAGAGCACAGCATATTGATATTATAGTAAAACCCGCCATTAAAGCCGGTAAAATTGTTCTTTGCGACAGGCATACGGATTCAACGGTTGCTTATCAAGGTTGGGGCAGGGACGTTGATTTAGAACAAATAAAAATGCTTAATAGCCTTGCCACAAGCGGACTTAAACCTGACTTAACTTTTGTCTTCGACATTGATGTTGAAACAGCTTTAAGCCGAGTAGGCAAGACAAAAGACAGAATGGAATCTGCAGGACCGGGATTTTTTGAAAAAACAAGTCAGGGTTATTTGGAGATTGCCAAACAAGAACCTCACAGGGTGAAAGTAATTAATTCAAACGACAGTATTGAGAATATTTTTGAACAAGTAAAGGAATATATTGAAATTTAGGCAAAAATATGCAATAATTATTGCAACAAAGAGGTTCAATATGAAGAAAAAAGCTATTGAAATAGCTAAAAAATTAAGAGAAGTTTTTAGAAAATATGCTGATTTTGAAGGTCTTTACCTTTACGGGTCACAGGTCACGGGAAAAGCCCATAAATACAGCGATATTGATATTGTTGCAGTTTTTAAAGAAAATCGTGACTATTCAAAAGAAGTATTACATGATGCATATCAAATTGAGCTTGATAATGATATTATCTTGGATTTTCATCCTATGACAATGGAACAATTAAACGAAAATTGGTTTTATTTTAATGAAATAAAAAAAGGGATTTATTATGCAAGATAATAAAGATGTTTTAGTTACTAATTGGCTTTTTAAATCTGAAGAAGCATTAAAATCAACTGGAAAAAATATTGAAATTAACGAGTTTTACACAGCACAAAACCGTTTATATTACACTCTCTTTTACGCTGTTTCTGCATTAGCTCAAAAAAACGGATTTGCTACCTCAAAACATTCTCAACTTAAGGGATGGTTTAACCGAGAATATATAAAAACTAAGAAAATATCTCAAGAATATGGCGAACTTTATTTTGATTTATATGAAGCAAGGCAAAAGTCAGATTATGCGTTTAATTTCAAACCAAAAAAAGAAAATTTGCTTTCCGACTTAGTAAAAGTTAACGAATTTATAGAAATTATTAGAAAAGAGCTTGAGTAAAAAAGATTTAGTAGCAAAGTAGGTCGGGCATTCCTGCCCGACAAAAAAAATGTTAAAGTAGGGTGGGATTACTATCCCACCAACATAAATTAAAGGATGGGTTCCTGACCCACCAATAAAAGGTTAAAATGACAACGTTCAATGAAAAAACATTATCCGAAAAAATGGTCTTTGACGGGAAATTTATCAAAGTAGCAAAATATGATGTGGAAATTTCTACCGGACAAAAACGAATTAGGGAAGTCGTTCATCATCCCGGCGGCGTGGTTGTTGTGGCACAAAAAGACGAAAACACAATTTTGATGGTAAAACAATACCGTTATCCGATAAAACAAGTTTCTCTGGAGCTTCCTGCGGGGAGGCTTGAACCGAATGACAATCCTGACGAAAGAATTAAAAAAGAACTGGAAGAAGAAACCGGTTATATTGCTGAAACTTGGAAATCATTGGGCTATATTTACACAACCCCCGGGATTTGTGATGAAAAACTTTATCTTTATTATGCTACCAAATTAACTTTCAAAAAACAAAATCCCGAAGAGGGTGAAATTATTGAATATTTTGAGTATAATATTGATAAGGTTTTTGAGTTGATAAAAACAGGCGAGATAAACGATGCAAAAACTATTTGTGCACTAACAAGAGCGTTTAAATTATGATAAGTATTTACTACTTGACAATGTGTCATTAATATGCGACAATAATAAATATGATAAATGTTAAATATGAAATTGAAATTTATTCTGATACAAAAGGTTGAGAGCCTTTTACCCAATGGCTTGAAGCACTTGAGAATGTCCAAAGATATAGGGTAAAAGCCAGATTGACAAGGTTAGCAGTTGGTAATTTCGGTGACCATAAACATATTGAAAATGGTATTTATGAATTAAGATTTATCACAAACGGCGGATTCAGAATTTACTATTTTATAGAAAATAACACTATTATTCTTCTTTTAAACGGCGGGAATAAAAGTAGCCAACAAAAAGATATTTTGAAAGCAAAAGAATATTTTATAGATTACCTCAATAGAAAGGAGAAAATCATAAAATGAGAAAATATGATGAATACCTGATAGAAACTTTAAAAGACTCTAAAGAAGCTGAGGGATACTTAAATGCTTCATTAGAGGCTTACATGGAAGATAATGATGCTGCAGCGTTAATGCTGTCATTAGAACATTTGGCAAGAGCTAAATACTCAATTACTCAGGTTTCTAAACAAACAGGGATTCCCAGACAAAATTTATATAAGATTTTTGATAATGAAACAAATCCAAATTTCAATACTGTTTTCATTTTGATTAAATCTTTGGGATTTAAATTAATTGCACAAAATTGTTAATATTTAGTTAGGAAAAATTATGCCAAGAATTAAACTGATAGCAACTGATATTGACGGAACTATTTTAAAATACAACTTTGAATTCAATCAGGAGGTCAAAGATTGTATTACAAAATTGACCCAAAAAGGTGTAAAAGTTGTGCTTGTAACCGGAAGAATGCACTCCGCAACGGATTATATTGCAGAGGAACTTGGGCTGGATACTCCAATTGTATCTTATCAGGGTGCTTTAGTGAAGTCAGAGAATGAAATTTTATACGAAAGACATATTGACCCTAATCGTGCAAGAGAAATTATTCACTGGGCATGCAAAAACAATGTACATTTGAATTTATATATGGATGACCAACTTTATGTCGAGCGTGATGATGCCGTAATAAGACGCTATACGGGTGAACGTTCAGCGGGATTTACCGTAAAATCCTTTGAAGAAATTGAGTTAAAAAATATTAATAAATTATTGGTAATTGATTTTGAAGATACCAACAAAGTTACAATGTGGAAGGATTACCTTGAAAATAAATTTGAGGATTTGCATTTTGTTAAGTCAATGCCGTTTTTTTGCGAAGTTTGCCACCCTGAAGCTACCAAATACCATGCAGTCAATTGTTTAAAAGATTTTTGGGGGCTGAAAACAGAAGAAATTCTGACAATCGGAGATCAGGATAATGACATTGCCCTTTTAAAAGCGGGCGGAATAAAAGTTGCAATGGGTAATGCAACGGAGGGCTTAAAAGCTGTTGCGAATTATATTACGGATACAGTAAACAACAACGGTTTTGTTAAGGCGATAGAAAAATTTGTTTATAATAAAATAGAAGTGTAAAATGTTACGTCATCCTGAAGGCTTCGGACACTTCAGCGGTTCCCTTTGTCAATAAATTCAGCATGACGTCAAGAGAGGTCTAATGAAATCAAATTATAGAATAGGCATCGGCTACGATATACACCGGATGGAAGAAAACCGTGATTTGATAATCGGCGGTGTTAAAATCCCTTATGAAAAAGGTCTTATGGGGCATTCTGATGCGGACGTTTTAATCCATGCGATAATCGATGCAATGCTTGGAGCTCTTTCCATGTTCGATATCGGAACCCTTTTTCCCGATAATGCTCAAGAATTTAAAGATATTTCAAGTTTGATATTGCTTGAAAAAGTTTATGAAAAAGTTTTGCAGCAAGGATATAAGATTAATAATATTGATTCAAACATAATTGCTCAGGCACCTAAAATGATGCCTTATATCCCACAAATGAAAATCATTTTGTCAAAAACTCTTAAAATTAATGAGGATTTAATCTCCATCAAAGCAAAAACCAATGAAGGTGTTGATGCCGTAGGCAATTTACTTGCAATTGAAGCAAATGCGGTGGTTTTATTAATTAAGATTAGAGATAAATAGAGCTTACCGGAAAAAGCATTATAAATATTGAAATAAGTAAAGTGAGCATACTTGCCCACGCTGGAATAATTCAAATTTTGTAGATTGGGGTTGACAAAGCGAACCGCTGAGATTTCCGAAGCATGTGAGCCTGTCTTTCGAATGAAATGAGGAACTACCCCAACGAAAACATTGTTGGGGTGAATTTATTGACAAAAGGAACAGGCGAGGTATACTAGCCTTGTGCCCCTGTCTGCGTAGCTCAGCATCTATCCTACGGGCTGTGAGGATATATTCATTAAGCAAAAAACTTTTTAAAATGGAGGATATTGTAGTTTCGACAGCAAAAGTCTCAGAATAAATTCCCTGTTAATGAGAAATATACAGGGTAATTTTTAAACTTTTGCAAATTACTATATTTTTTATTTAGCTATAGTAAGCCATTTCCCCTCAAATTCCCGCAAACTTAGCAGGGAATTAGCAGGGAAATTATATAACAATTTTTGTTATATAATCATCTTAGGCTAAAGAAATGAGGTATGAAAAATGGATTTGGATATTAAAAAAGCTATTGCGTCTCCTTTCTCAGAGAAAAGATGGTATATCAAATTAATTTTTCCTATGCTAGATGGTGTCGTCACGAGATTTTGTGATATAATAAATGTGGAAGCAAAAGAGGAGATTTCACATGGAAAATATGCAACAAAGACACGACATTTCGGACGAGTTATGGAACAAGCTAGAACCGTT
>JAQVKX010000241.1 GCA_028694425.1 Candidatus Gastranaerophilales bacterium | reverse complement strand
CACCGATTTTATAAGCGGTATTAAATTGTCTGTAGAAAGAATTTTTTTTGTATACTCTTTATTCATACAAATAGAACTTGCCATAACTCCACAGCCGGTATAAGGTATTTTAAGAATTTCTAAAAGTCCTTGGATACAGCCGTCTTCACCGTATTTTCCGTGAAGTGCATTGTAAGCATATTCGATTTTTTCGGTTTTTAATTTCTGAGCAATCTTCTCATCAACATCAATCAAAACAGTGTTTTTAAAACCTAATCGAACAAGTGCGGCTTGGCAATTTTTGCCGGAACGGAGTGAAACATCACGCTCAGAGGACATTCCGCCGCAAAGCACAGCTATTTTTGCACTTTTGTCTATTTTTGATTGTATATTATATTGCATATATCTTCCTCCCTTGGAGTTTTCTCCCCAAAATATTTTATTTCGGGACATAACCTTATATGATGTTTTTCTTTTACCGCATTATACATCATAAACATAAGTTCGAGAACATCGCTTGACGTAGCATTGCCTGTATTTACAATAAAGTTGGCATGTTTATCCCAAATTCTAGCACCGCCGACACGAAAATTCTTCACCCCGGCTTTATCCAAAAGCCTTCCCGCTGACTGGTCTTCGGGGTTTTTAAACACACTGCCCGCATTTGGTGATGATAAAGTCGGCTGATAAGTCATTCTGAAATTTAAAATCTTTTTTATAAATGATTTTATTTGAATTTTTTCTTTTTTAGCCAAATCAAACTCTGCCCAAAGCAAGATGTAAGGTTTTCTCTGCAAAACAGAGCTTCTGTATGCAAAATCAAGCGTTCTCTTTTCAATAATTAAAGTTTCTTTTTTTTCCAAATCAAAAACGCCGACTTTTACAAGAAAATCGCTTATTGACTGTGAATGAGCCGAAGCATTCATATAAATATTTCCGCCGATAGAGCCCGGAAATCCGCTCATAAACTCAAATCCGGTAAGACCGTTTTCTAATGCGGCTTTAGCAAGTTTAGGACCTTTGACACCGCATTGTGCAATAATTGTAGTATCTTCAATCTCAATTTTATTCATCTTAGACGTACTGATAACACTACCCCTAATTCCTGCAGAAGAAATCAGAACATTTGACCAATTTCCGAGGATAACCGGATAGCGTAAAGTTTTTAAAAGATAAATAAATTCTGATTCGGTTCCGGGAAAATAAAGCTTGTCAACTCTCCCGCCTATTTTAAAGGAGGTCATGTTCTTTATGTCATAATTTTCCTTGACTTCAATATACATTTTTTTGCCTTGCATTATTGTTGGGCTAGCAAGCCCAACCTACTTCTTGCCTTTTTGTTTTAGCATCCAATAAGTCTTTACCCAACGTTGTAATCGTTCCGGCACCAAGTCCTATAACAATATCATCAGGCTTTAGTTTTGGCAATAATTGTTCGGCAACTTCTCTAATTGTGCCTTTAAGATGCTCACAAGGAAGTTTAGTTAAAAGTTCTTGAGTAAATTTCCCCGAAGAAATATCTGCGACAGGTTTTTCTGAAGCTGCATAAATATCTGTTATAAAAACTTTTCCTGCATCTTCAAATGCATTCAAAAATTCATCCCAAAGTCCGGCAAAACGACTGTATCTATGCGGTTGAAACACAGCAATTATATTTTTATTTTTTAAAATTTTAGCCGCCGAAAGTGTTGCCTTAATTTCTGTCGGATGATGGGCATAATCATCATAAACAGTTATTCCGTCAAACTTGGCACTAAGTTGAAACCTTCTTCCCATGCCGGTAAAAGTATAAAAGTGTTCCTTAATTAAATTAAGATTAATACCGGCTTCATTAAGGCTTGCCAAAACTGCTGTCGCATTGTAAACATTATGTTCACCTAACATTTGAGTTTTTAAATTTGTTAATAATTTACCTTTATAAAAAATATCAAAAGTCGTTTCCAAGCCGAGATTAATATTTTTTGCGATGTAATCGGCATTATTTAATCCGAAAGTTATAAAATTAGCACCGCTGTTTTGTTCTATTAGCTTTCTGTTACCTTCGTTATCGTTGTTAATAAGTACTTTAGCATTATCAGGCAAATCATTTAAATAAATTTTAAACGTATCTAAAATTTCCTGTAAACCGTCTTTATAAAAATCAATATGGTCGACCTCAAGATTATTTATAATACTAATTTCGGGTTGATATTTAACGATTGTTCCATCGCTTTCATCAAGTTCGGCAATGAAAAAGTCGCCGTTCCCCGCATTTGAGTTAATCCCGATATCCGGAACAATCCCGCCTACAATAAAGGAAGGATTTAGACCTGCTTTTTCCAACACATATGAAGCCAGACCGCTTGTTGTTGTTTTGCCATGCGTTCCCGAGTAACCCAAAAAATATTTTTTCTTTCCGTTGCACAAACCTTTGGAAATTTTAGCCAATAAATCAGAACGGTGTAAAATTTCCAGACCCAATTCTTTTGCTTTTAATAATTCGGGATTATCTTCTTTTATTGCGGTACTTGCCACAACGATGCATTTTTCGGGTAAATTATCCGCATCATGTCCGATAAAAATCTTTGCACCAAGCTTTTCCAGCTCAACAATATTTCTGTTTTGTTTAATATCAGAACCCAGAACCGTAAACCCTGCTTCTACAAGATATTTAGCCAGTCCGCTCATCCCGATACCGCCAATTGCTATAAAATAATATGTGTCTTTCACCAAACTACCCTTATCTCTGTCTTTTACACATAAGTTATTTTATTACAAATAAAAAAATCAAACAACAAAACCTGAGAAAGGGAAACAGGGAACAGGAAACAGAAAAGAAGACAAGATGCGTAGATGCGTGGATGCGTAGAGGCTTAGAATACTAATAATAAAAGGAACTATTCACCTGTTCACCTTA
>JAQVKX010000240.1 GCA_028694425.1 Candidatus Gastranaerophilales bacterium | reverse complement strand
GCGAAAGGGCAAAACGACGCTTTTGCCCGTAGCCCGTTCAACGGCGAATAATTCAAGAAGCCGGCGGCAAGGTTTGAAACCGGACATCAGAGTTTACAGGAAAAAGGAACTTTTTCCGTAAACTCTAATATCAAATATGCAATTCTTTTTTCTTAACATTTATATAAAACCGTATCTACTCAGGTGGAATGTAGCAAGTCAGCAGAAATTAGGTAACAGAGAATTTTTATTAACTCTGAGTCAAAATGAAGGGTGTTGATTTTTTTAGGATTTTTGATTTGTTAGATAATTAACTAATCTTATAGGAGTTGTTTGCATAAGTTTATTTATATTTCCTTTCTTCTTGTTTTACATTATTTTAAAAATGCTAAAAAAATTTTTTTGTTACTTTTTTAGAGAGTGTTAATTTTGAGATAGATAAAACTTACAGAAAGTGTCATCCCGAACTTGTTTCGGGATCTATCCGACATACTACGCTAGTAAGATGTTTAAACAAGTTCAGCATGACAACCTTGGTGGATCTGCATCTACCCTAAGTGAACACTCTCCTTTTTTAGGAAAAGTTCACATTTATTTACATAGGAAATATCTTTACAAATTAGAAAGTAATAATAATTAGGTGAAATGTAAAAAGGGAACAGGAAACAGTAAACAGAAAAGAAGACAAGACGTGTAGATGCGTGGAGGCGTAGTTTTTAAACGAAACTGTTCACCCATTCACCTTCTTAATCACTTAGTCACTTAATCACTCAAAATATGAAATACAGTTTATTAAAAGCACAGCGTGAATTTTTGGAAATCCCACATGATTACAGCTTGGATGTTGCGGTTTATCAAGGCGGGTTCGGCTCAGGAAAGACCTTTGCGGGTTCTCTCCTGGGCATTTTATTATGCATGAAATTTCCCGGCATAAGAGGGCTTGTCGGAGCCCAAACTTACACGCTTGTCAGAGATACAACCCTGCAAGCCTATTTTGAACACTTTGACAATTTGAATTTTAAAGACGGCAAAGACTATAATTGGTCTTCGTCTTTGCAAAAATTAACTTTTAAAAACGGCTCGGAAATTTTGTTCAGGCACTTTGATGAACCGAACAAACTTAAGTCCCTAAACCTTGGTTTTGTTGAAATTGAAGAAATGTCCGACATTCCATTTTCAACCTTTAAAATGCTTTTAGGCAGGATGCGGCAAACAATTAAAAAAGAATGGAAGAAATTTACTTACAGGATTTTCGGACATACAAACCCTGAAACTCAACGAGGTTGGATCTACAAAACCTTTGTGGAAAATTACAAACCTAATTACCGCTTAATTTCTGCCCCGACTACTGAAAATATTTACCTTCCCGAAGGTTTTTGCGAAGAACTTAAAAAACTTTATGACGAAGAATATTATCGGATTTTTGTGCTTGCTCAAAACGGTGAGTATGATAAAGGGCTTATAATAAAGGATTTCAGCCACGAAAACATTCAAGAAATTCAATATCAGCCTGATATGGATTTGCATATTACCTGCGACTTTAACGTTGACCCGATGGCATGGGTTTTAGCTCACAGAACCGATGACAAAGTTTTCTTTTTTGACGAAATTGTTATTGAAAACACAACGACTGCAAAGGCTTGTGATGAATTTTGCTACCGTTACCCGAAACATAAAGGCAAAATCATTGTAAACGGTGATGCTTCAGGCGATAACAGAAGCTGTACAAGCGAATTTACCAATTATGTAATTATAAAAAAGAAACTGGAACGGTTTGGCTACGAAGACATTGAAATTCAAATAAAGGCATTTAATCCGCCGATTAAAAACCGGATTATGGCATTTAATTCAAAAGTCCGCTCCGCGGACGGCGAAGTTAGGCTTTTTGTTGATAAAAAATGTGAAAAACTGCTTTATAACATTTATAACTTGCGGTATAAAGAAGGTTCATCCAGGATTGACCTGCCTTCTCATACACAAATTAAACAGTCAAAGGAATTAAAATTCCTCGGACACCCAATGGATGCAGCGAGTTATCTGGTTGAATTCTACTGGCCGATAAGTATATAGCGAAGGTTATAAGGTGAATAGGTTATAAGGTGAACAGTTTTGCTGAACTCTTCACCTGTTCACCCTTTCACCTTTTCACCTCTCTTGAAAGGAATAAATGAACAACTTACTCCATTACTCCCCGATATTAATAGCTGTTATGGTGTTTTTGATACAGCAGCGGATTGTCGTAACCCCCGAACAGCTTGAGAAAAAACACAGAGAAATCCTGAATGATGCTGAAGACAGGTTTGCCACTCTCAGCAGTGTTAAGGATTTAAAAGAACAGGTTATCGATATGAAAGAAAAAATCGACAAGATTTACGATTGCATAATTGCGGTGAAATAGCAAAACGTGAAGCATGAAGGGAAAGGAAACAGGGAACAGCATAAGATGCAAAGAGGCAAAGAAAAATTCAACTTACGGCTTACGGTTCACTTTTAAAAACTATGCATCTATGCATTCAGGCATCTTTGCATCTATAAAAGCCCTTTCACCTATTCACCCTTTCACCTAAAGATTTAGTATCATGAAAATAGAGGTTTAAAAAAGAACCCTCCTGATGTACAAGTACATTGAGGAGGGTTTAACATTGACAGAATCTCTATCAACGCTTAATAAATTGTTAAAATACATTCTACCACTAGTTTGTGAACATTTCAATATTGATACATTTAAAATCTATCTTCTCGGCTTAATCCTCCAAGAACGTTGGTTTTCAACCCTCGCAATCAGTAAAAGAACTGTTACAAAAACTAAAGAGTTTACGGAAAAAGTTCCTTTTTCCTGTAAACTCTGATGTCCGGTTTCAAACCTTGCCGCCGGCTTCTTGAATTATTCGCCGTTGAACGGGCTACGGG
>JAQVKX010000239.1 GCA_028694425.1 Candidatus Gastranaerophilales bacterium | reverse complement strand
TGCGATTTTCTCGGAGATTATGGACCAAACCATTGAAAACTTAGCAAAAAACGATATAGAGACAGAAGAGGTGCTTGCCGATGCAGGTTACAGCAGTGGTGAGAGTTTGCAGTATTGCGAGGATAAAAACATCGATGCTTATATCTCGAACTTTGGTCAATACAAACCGCATCGTGAAGGCTTTGTATTCAACGAAGAAGAAAACCGTTATGAATGTATCAAAGAAGGCGGTAATAAAGCTTTTTTACCTTTTAAACGGATTTTAACCGATAGTAAAGGCTATCAAAAGAAGAGCTATCGCAGCAGCGAAAAGGATTGCGGAAAGTGTCCACTCAGGGCGGCATGTTGCGGCAAAGTTCACCCCGTTGGATATTAATAATATAAAACACTGTGTGCTTCCAGAAAAGTATCCTACGGGGTAAACCAAGTTCAAAAAGATTGAAGACAGTATCCACAAGCCCCTTTATGATAAAATGCACGAAAAACTTACCCAAAACAAAGCCTACCACCGCAGGTTGGTCAAAAGGCGGAACAGCACGGTAGAGCCTGTGTTGGGCACACTCATCAACCACCACAATATGAGACGAGTCAACAGTCGTGGTTTACCCCAAGCCAACAAGCACGTTTTGATGGCAGCTTTGACATACAACCTGAAGAAATACCTGCGTTTTGTCGTGAAAAAACCGAGTGTTTTAGCACAAGTTCTATCTTTAAAACAAGGGAAGGACTGCTCTTTTATAAAAATGCTTTTTAACGACCTTGAAACCTCAATTTTAAGCCACCTAAATTTCAGGAATTTGTGCTGGAGCTGAAAAATAAACCTCGCTTAAAAAGGCTTAAACGAGGTTGTTTTTTATAATAATTTACGTTTTTGCTTTAAAACGGGGAGTTGTGCAACGGTTACCGTTGTTGGCAGCTGGTGTTCTGTCGTCCGTCCTTGTAAACCATTGTCAGTATTGAGTTTTCGTGTCATTGTCGTGTCGTCTGTGCGTTGCGTATTTTATTTTTTTTTGAAGGGTCGGAAATTTTTTAAAAACAATTTTGTCCTGCGTTGGCTTTGCAAGCTCTTTGACAAAGCTTTGGTTTGAGCTTTGGCTTGTGGGGCTTTGGCAATGTGCTTGCAAAAAGGGTTGGCATCATTCTTTGTTTAATAAGTTTTTTAATCGCTTAAATATAAAATCGTCAATTGCTGTTTCAACTTTTAGCTTTGTTGGGATTAGTTCCATCCATCTTAAGATACCAAAAGCACCAAATGCAATTGAAACAATAATGAAAGTGTAATTAAACCAATTGTTATTTAACTCAGGCTTTTGTGTTCTTATCCAAATCGAAAGCAAAATCAATATAACTCCAAGGAGAATGAAAGCACTTTTTGCAATGAATTTAGAGAATCGCCTAATGTTATTGTCAATTACTGAAAGTTTTGATTTTTCAGCGTTTAGTTCAGCATTAATTCTAAGTTGTAAATCTTCCAAAATTTCAGAAGGTGTTTTGTCTGTATATTCTTCGAAATCATTAAGAGTTTTCTGCTCAAGTAGAGTATACGTTAAATTTGAAGCACTCAATAGGTAGAATTGCTCATCTGTAATAGAATTTTCTTTGTGCATTCTATTAATGTCCTCATAAAATTTATTGAGTAAACGATTATCTAATTCAATAATACTGTAACATTCGCTTATTAACTGTCTGATGTTTAGGTTTTCATTTTTTGTAGGGTAATTAGCCCATAGAATTGTAGAAAGAAAAATATCTGTAACACAGACAGGGATAGCTGATTTATAAGCCCATTCATTTTTCTCATAAACTTTTGCAGCAAATGCAATTTGCTCGTTGCTTGTCAAGAAAATGGCTTTGCTTGATTTTAAACTAGTTGCTTGTGTTTGTTTTCTAATTTTGAAAATACTTGATATCGCTTCTACATCTCTATCGATTTTTTCTCCAATATGCCAAGGTATTTTACTTGTTCCTTCCCTTTTATAAAGGTCTTCAATTGCTTTGGTAAGTTTTGAAACGTCAATTTGATATTTATGCTCATTTTCATTTAAGGACGGTGTATCTACCTTTACAATAGAATAACCTTTGAGCATTGATTCAAGCTGATTAAGTTTAATTTGAAGTTGTTGAGCAGAAATATTTTCTCGGATAGCAGTTTTTAATACTCTTGAACTTTTTGTTATGTCATAGTTCTGAGTGTTTAGCCTTTTAATTGCATCTTGAACGGTTTTAACGACTTCACCATAGTTTAATTCAAAAACTCTAAGTTGGGCACCATTATCTTTGAGTGCATCGATTAACTCCTTGCCTAAATTAAGGTTCGACTCACCGTTTAATCCTAAAAGATTAAAAATTATCGGTGCATCAAGAAAAACTTCGACATCATTTAGGCTGCCTGTATAATGACGAATATCCTCATAGGTAATAAGTGAAGCTATTGCATAACCTTTAGCAAGTTTTAAAACTGTTTTAAATTTTCTTGGTTCTTTACTTTGTAAGTCTGTTATGAACTTTGCAATTATGTATTTAGCTTTTTTGCTTTCTCTTACTTTGGGCAATACGCTTTCACCATTATTATTTGCAAATAATAAATCCAAATCATTGTCTTTAAAAAAAGTAATGATGCCCGATTCAATATCATCATTAGAAAGTTCTACAGAAAAAACTTCAAGGCTGTATTTATTTAGGTCAACAATTAATTCTTGAAATGCTGTATCTAACTCATCTTTTTCTCCATTTTTAACAGAGTCACAAACCTTTTCATAATTGACAAGCCATTCGCCTCCTTGTTTGTTTAAAAGACCATCTTTAGCCATTCTTTTTAGAATGGATTCTATAGCCCCAAGCGGAATGTGAATTCCATAAAACTCAGTAAAGTCATCTTGAATATTTTCCCGAG
>JAQVKX010000238.1 GCA_028694425.1 Candidatus Gastranaerophilales bacterium | reverse complement strand
GAATATGTTTTAGTAATTTATTTAGCGTTGATGATGATTTCGTCAATGTTAAACCCTCCTCAATACACTTGTATCGTAGGAGGGTTCTTTTTTACACCCCTATTTTCATGATACTAAATCTTTACTTGATTGAGTATAATCCGTATCTTGGTGTAAAAAATTCAAAGTGCAGATAAGGAGTTTAAATGAACAAATTAAAATTAGCAAAACAAGCACAAAAATTATACGAGATTGAAAACTTGAATGCTGATGAAATTTCTGAAAAACTAGAAATTTCAAGACGGACGGTTTTTAACTGGATGAAAAAATATAATTGGGTAAAAAAGCGGATAAATATTGAAGAAATTAAAAATAATTTCGGCAGGGATACGGAAGAACTTGCACTAAAAATGATGAAAAAAATATCATCCGATATTGATGCCGGCAAAAAGCTCAGCCAGGAAGAACTTTATTCGGTTATGAATATTTTGGAGTACTTGCCGGCCTTAAAAAAATCAATGAAACTCCCGACTCTGATAAACTCTGACAAACCCAAAACTTTAACTCCCGAAACAATAATCGAAATTGAAAATATGCTGGGGCTGAATTTTTAAAAAGCATTTAAATGCCATTTAAATGCTTTTTAAATTACATTTATTTTTTTAGAGAATACATATCACAGCTTCTATTTCGTTCATCCCAAATATGGTTATGTTTTAGGCAATATTCTTTAGTTACAATTTCTCCAGTCCATTTTAAGCCTTCTTTGCAATAACCATCATCATAACATTGGTCTTTATCCCAAGCTAATTTTACATTTGGGAAATAATAAGGGAATTCAAAATATAAGTGTAAAAATACTAAAAAAATAATTATTTTTAACCATTTATCTAAATATTTAACTTTTATAAATGCAAGCAACCAAGTTGCAAAAACCATAATGACTGAAAAAATCGCTATATAGCGAATCTCAATGCATGGTCCGGCAACGATAAGTTCAACAAAAATTGAACCAATAAAAAATATAGATAATAATAAACAAAAAATCACTTTAATTATAATTTTTAACATGGGTTACCAGTTTCTGATAATTTTATGGCTACATTTGCCTTTTTCTGTAATCCATTCATAGCCTTGTTCTTTGCAAGTTCTAGATTCAATAGCCATATCACATTCTTTTCTTTTATCGTCCCACTTTTTGCCTTCTTTAAGACAATACTCCTTAGACATTACGTCATTTCCGAATTTTAACCCTTCAGAACATAAACCAGTGTCAAGGCAAGTATCTTCATCTATAGCAGACATGACTGAATGCAACAAAAATGGAGAGAAAAACCATATAGGGAATAAAATGATAAAAAGCAGTTTTATTTTATCAGGGGTTTTGAAAAATGAATTTATCCAAGCTCCAAAAATTAAAAAGATACCAAATCCTATATAGAATATTATTTGCCAATCTAAATGCTTAATATCTGCAATTCCAAATGTTCCAATTAAGGCAACCCAATAACCTATAAATATTGTAAATATAGTACATAAAATTAATTTCATCAATATAATTAGAATTTTTTTTAAAATTAAAAATAAATTTGTTAAAAACGTATTCATACGAAAATTTTAGCACAAAATATATTGTTAAAAACCAGGTGGCATTCCATCAGGTTTTTTAATTATAACTTCAGGGTCTTCATTTGGATGTTCTTTACCTAATTTTCTTCCTGCCTCATTTACTTCTAAGTCATGGACACTATGTTCAAAAGCCTCTTTAATTGAGCATCCCTTAAATATAATTTCTTTAGGAAAATCAGTAAACTCTCTGAGATATCCCAGTATTTCGGCAACTTGAGCACCAACATCACCTAATTGAGCTGCTTCACAATTTGCTTTCGTATGATAATACTCCGCAGACAGGTCTAAATAGTGATGCAGTTCTTCTTTTAATCTCCTTAACTCAGAAAAATTATCCCAAAATATTTGAATTGTTTTGACAGTTTGTTCTATTGCATCCTGCAATTCTTCAATAGCATCATCTTTCAGTTGGTTTATTTCATCTTGTAATTCTTGAAGTTCTGCGATTTTCTCTGTTGCATAGCTTTGAATTTGACTTTCGATCGACTGCAATTCTTCTAAAGCATTATCACCTTCATCTGAAGAGTCATCGTATTCACAACAAGCTTCTTCGCATTCTTCTAACCAACCTGAAACTGTTTCATAGCAATCGCAAGGTTCATCTCCGCCTTCGCCTTCGCCATCACCGTCTTCGTTATCTTCAATCTCTACTTCTTCAATATAACAGTTGCAATTGGGATGAGGCTTATCAGGAATCTCATCGGCACTTTCAAATTCAGTACCATCCAAATCTTCACAAAGTTCGCAAGGTTTATCACCATTTGCATGCCAAATATACCTAATATTGCTTATGTAACCTTTTAATACTTTATCTTCTGACATTAGCTCCCTCCCTAGATAGATTTTTACAAATATTTAAAACTTTTTTGTCTGTATCAATTCTGCCATCATTCTTTGTATCAAAAACAGCATTATTAACCGCACCTCGCTTTATATATTTTCTTAAAACTATTGGAGGATAATACTTACAAACATTTTCAAGACAAGCATAAGTTTGATTACCTAAAATCCCATCTTCATCAATTGGGCGTTTTGCTTCAATTGGAGATTTTTTGTTATATTTGTTTAAAATATTTAACCCTCGTTGAAAATCTTTTACCGCCTGTTCAGTTCCAACTTTTCTTATATGTTTTTGCAAAAAGTTTAAAACTTCCTGAACATTTGTACTTGTATCTGTGTTTGTTTTACCTATTTTTGCAACTTTTTTTACAGGATTATTATTAAAATTGTTAATCAAATTTCCTTGCAGTTGAGTAATAACATTTGCTTCCGCTTGTGCTTCTTTTATA
>JAQVKX010000237.1 GCA_028694425.1 Candidatus Gastranaerophilales bacterium | reverse complement strand
ATAAGATAAAGGCATTAAAGCGAAGGGGGTTCGGATACAGGAACTGGCTGAATTTCGAGTATCGCATATACGCAGAATGCAATACCTAACTATATTTCACGAATTTGTCTGTTGAACCTTGAAATGTAAAATAGTTGAAATCCTTATGTAACATAGGTTAAAATACAATACAAGGCATGGGGATTTGAGATTTGGTAGCAAAAAAATTCATTTCATGTTTTGTATAAACATAAACTAATAAGTGTTTTGTGTTAGGTTCTTAATTATTTAAAAAATCGTCGATAGTGTTTACAAGGAGTATTAATTTATGAGAATAAATCCTGTAAGTTATAGTTCCGTTAATCAAAATTATAAAAATAAAAGTCTTAAAAATCCGGCGTTTGGACTTAATAGTGGAGATACTATTATTAGAATTTGTGGTGGTACTAGTGTTCTTCAGATAGTTGATGATTTAGCGGGAGCAATAGGCTCTCCTGTAAGAATAAAAGCTTTGCCTGGCATGCCCCCTAGTAGAGCTTATTTAATAGTTGACTCCAATCAAAGTTTAGATGGAATGGTTTTACCTTTAGTTACTAATGCTAATGCAAGGCTTCGTGGTGTAGGGGAGATAACTGTGTTGCAAAGAAGCAACCGTGTTTGTCATTAGCAATTCAATCCTTTGCTCCTACCTAGAGCAAATAACTCTTGCGGTATGGATTCCTGATGCGGATGCTTGGATTAACCCCCTTGTTACACCTGCACCATCGCCTATGGTAAACAGATTTTTAACCCCTTCTGTCTCAAGTTCGTTTGTCAATTTAACTCTTGCAGAGTAAAATTTAACTTCTACACCGTACAAAAGAGTGTATCTTGAAGCGGTTCCGGGTGCGATTTTGTCAAGTGCATAAAGCATTTCAATTATGCTTAACAATTGTCTGTAAGGCAGTACTAAGCTTAAATCCCCCGGAGTTGCTGAAGTTAAAGTAGGAGTAATCGTGCTTGAAGCAATTCTCTCAACCGTAGAGCGTTTTCCGTCAAGCAAGTCCCCGAATCTTTGCACTAGAACTCCTCCCGCAAGCATGTTTGCAAGTCTTGCAATGTGTTGTCCGTAAGCAATAGGCTCCTTAAACGGTTCGGTAAATTCTTCCGATACAAGCAGTGAAAAATTCGTATTAGCGGTTTTTCTTGTTGCATAACTGTGCCCGTTTACGGTTAAAATCCCGTTATAATTCTCGCTTACGACTTCTCCGTAAGGATTCATACAAAAAGTTCTGACCTCATCGCCAAAAGTCGGAGAATAATAGATTAACTTGGATTCATAAAGTTTTTCTGTAATCGGTTCAAAAACAGGTGCAGGAAGTTCGACACGAACGCCGATATCAACCGCATTGTTAACCATTCCGATTTTATTTTCGGCAAATTCCGAAGTAAGCCAGTCCGCACCTTCACGTCCGGGAGCGATTACAATGTATTCTGCCGTTATTGTCTGACCGCTTTTTGTCGTAAAACCTCTTACCTGTTCATTTTCTACAATAAGTTTGTCAACGGTTTCATCATATAAAATTGTAATCTTATCTGTCAAAAAGTCCTGCATATTTTTCAAAACATCAAGACTTCGTTCTGTGCCTAAATGTCTTACTGGCGAATAAACAAGTTTAAGTTCGGCAAGCATTGCTTGACGTGCGATTTCGGCATATTCTTCCTTGCTCGTACCGTGAATAACTTCTGTTGCACCAAAATCAAGATAAATTTTATCAGTATAATCGATTAATTCTTCAACTTCTTTTCTTTCCATGTAGTCGACCAAGTGTCCGCCTACGTCAGGCGTTAAGGTTAACTTACCGTCGGAAAAAGCTCCTGCTCCGCCCCATCCGCAAAGCAGTCCGCATTTTTTACAGCCGGGACAGGTTTTATATCCTTCACGCAAAAAACATTTGCGTTTTTCTATTTTTTTGCCTTTTTCAACTAAAACAACTTTCCATTCCGGCTTAAGTTTCATTATTTCCAACGCAGTAAAAATCCCTGCGGGGCCGGCTCCTATTATTGCAACGTTATACATTTAATTCTCCGATAAAATTCACAACCAATCCATTGTAACGCAAAAAAATATCAATTTAAAGTTTTTATTAATTATTTTTAAAAAGTTAAAGTCAGTTGAGGCTGATTTTGTCCGGGAGCAACAGCAGGCCAATCTGCTGAATTAGTACTTGAAGATTTTGATCTTGCCGCAGAAGCAGGAGGCGAAGGAGGAGTTTTCACTGTAACGGGAGTTACGGGGGGTGTTTTAAATTCAATATCTTCGATTTTTAATTTGCCGTTTACTCCTTTTTTCGCAAAAATATTAATACAAATATCCGGATTTTTTACATATTGACTGATTACATTTCTATAACCGGGTTTATCAAATTGACCAAATTCATTTAATTGATGTGCATGTTCGCCGGTAAATAAATATAAAAAACCACGGATAGTACTTCTTAAAGAAGTATCCCACATATGCTTACCTTTTTCAGGCATCATAAAATCAGGCACGAACGAATGAAACTTTGCCCTTAATTCGGTATTTTCCTGAAGTGCGATTCTTAGAGCTCTAGAAATTTTTCCTCCTTGTGTTCTACCTGTTACAGGATTGCCATCGACCCAAGGAGACACTTTAATAACGCTTTTAAAGCTGATATTACTTTGATATTGACTATTAATTCTCATACACGACCCCAATTATTTATACTATATTAAACCCTGTGAATAGTTTTTTTGTCGGTTTTTGCAAAAATTTTTACATAAATTCATAAATGGTGAGAGGTGTAACAACCCGAATTCTGCCCTAAAGTGCAACACCTTCTAATTCAAAGTATATCTGATTTGGTGATTTAAATTCTAAAACTTTCATAGGAGGATGCGGAAAAATTAAAAATTTTTCTCGCACCTCCT
>JAQVKX010000236.1 GCA_028694425.1 Candidatus Gastranaerophilales bacterium | reverse complement strand
TAAAATGACAAATAAACCGATTGTTAATTTAATTTCAAAACCTGATAATATGTTAAAGACTGCTTATACAGCTTGTAGAACCTGTTACAGTGCAGATTATCCGATTAACATTTATAACGGTACTGATGACGAAGAAAAAATGCTTAAATTGATTGAGCGGGTAATTTCATCGGGACATTTTTCCACAATTGAACATATTCAGGTAAGTTTTGCCATAGCAAACGTGTCAAGAGCCTGCACGCACCAGCTTGTGCGGCATCGCCATATGTCATTTTCACAAAAATCTCAAAGATATGTCAAGGAAAAAGGTCAATTTGATTATATTGTACCGCCGACAATCGAGAAAAATCCCGAGTTTAAAGTAAAGTTTGAAAAATTTATGGGTGAAATTGCAAATCTTTATTCAGAATTTGTTGATGCCGGAATTCCTGCAGAAGACGCCCGATTTGTATTACCTAATGCGGCCGCGTCTTCTATGGTTGCAAGTTTGAACCTACGGGAAATGATTCACCTTGCCAACATAAGATTATGCACAAGGGCACAGTATGAAATCAGAACGCTGGTTAAGATGATGTGCGATGAACTTGTTGCTCAAGAACCATGGTTAAAACCTTATCTTGTGCCGAAATGTGAACGCTTAGGCTTTTGCGACGAAGACAAATCCTGCGGAAGAATGAAAACAAGGTAAAACATTATTTTTGGGCTAGTGATGGAAGTAAAATCAGATTTTTTCTAAATGCTGAAAATGTTCCTTGGTAATAAAATTTATTTGTAATTTATTTTTAACCATATGCTAATACCTTGCTTGACGATTTTTTCTTTACTCACTATTCACCATTCTGCTGTTGCTCTCGTTTTTGCATTTGGCGGGCATAGTTAACTTGTTGTGTTGTTTGATCCACAACCCGATTTACTTCACTTCGGGTTTTTTTGTCCAGTTTAAGCGGTGATTTAAAATTAGTAAATTTTAGCGGATTAAAGACCCAAATTACCGCTACTATAATCAATACTATAAAAATATTTAGCATAAAACCTCACAATTACTTATTTAAAGCATCTAGAGCATCTTTGTTTAATTTTTCTCTGGTTTCATTAACCTTGAAGATAGTTTTTTCATATTTGATGTCATGCACCGTATCTTGTTTGGCTTTTTCTGTATCAAAACCTAAAATCACCGGATAAAATTTCCAGATTAACAAAACAAATAAAACAATAAAAATAAATTTCCACATATTCTATCCTTTCACTAAACTCTTCTGTTATCGCTTAGTCTGTTTAATCTAAACTCTTGTTTGCTTTATTAAATGCCGCTTACTAGCTTTACCTCTCACAAAACCTGACATTTAGTCAGCTTTTGTTCGGCAGAGTACTCGGGTCTTGGCTCGCTGTCTCTCTATTAGCATGCTTTACCCCTCGCATCTCCTTTGCTTGTTAACTTTTATATTGTCGGGTTAGAAAGCCCGACCTACCCTTTTCCGTTCCCTGTTCACTGTTTACCTTTCCCTATTTACTTTCTCCACTGCTTCGTCAGGTTTAATAGTTATAACCTCACCACTCATTCTGATTTTAAATTCAACCAAACCTTCCTGAATGGTTTTTCCGACAGTAATTCGGTAAGGAAAACCGATTAAATCCGCATCTTTGAATTTAACTCCCGCACGCTCGTCTCGGTCGTCAAGAACTGCTTCTACACCTTGTGCAAGTAATTTTTCATAAATTTCCATTGCGGTTTTGATTTGAAGTTCATCGTTAATGTTAACCGGAACAACAATTACATGATAAGGTGCAATTGAAACAGGCCAGATAATGCCGTTTTCGTCGTGGTATTTTTCAACTGCTGCGGCTGCTGTTCTTGTAATCCCTATTCCGTAACAACCCATTACGTAAGGTTTTTCCTTACCGTCAATATCTGCAAATACTGCATTCATGGGTTTTGAATATTTAGTGCCAAGTTTAAAAATGTTTCCTACTTCAATCCCTTGAGTAATATTTAACGCAGAACCGCATTCAGGGCAGAAATCACCCTTTCCGACAAGTCTGATATCTGCAAATTGTTTGATTTCAGAAATTTCACTTCCGAAATTTGCACCTACAAGGTGCTTATCTTTTTGATTGCAACCTACAACAAAGTTTTTCAAGCCTTTTACGGTTTCATCTGCAATAATTCTCACTCCCGACATACCTACAGGTCCGATAAAACCTTTGTCCGCATTGAATCCCTTTTCTTGCATTAATTCTTCGATTTCGCCGGCAACTGCAATTCTTATTTCATTAGCATTAAGGGCATTTTTCAATTTGGTTTCCTCGACTGCCCTGTCACCTCTGATTAAAACAAAAACAGGTTTTTTATCTGCAATATAAACCATTGTCTTTAGAATAACAGTCGGCGGGACTTTTAAAAACTCTGCTAATTCTTCAATGGTTTTTGTCTCAGGAGTATCAACAATTTGAGAGGTTTTAAAGCCACCGTCAGTATTTACGTCAGGTAATTTTGAAGTTGCATGGTCTGAATTTGCTGCATAATCACATTTTTCACAGAAGAATACATCATTCTCCCCTGCATCTGTATCGATTATAACCATAAATTCATGGCTTACACTTCCTCCGATTGCCCCTGTGTCTGATTGAACAACTTTTGTATCAAGCCCGCAGCGTTGAAAAATCCTCTTATAGGCTTGAGACATATTTTGATATTCTTTATCCAAGGCTGCTTCATCCACGTCAAAACTGTAAGCATCTTTCATAATAAATTCACGTCCACGCAAAAGCCCGAAGAGAGGTCTGATTTCATCTCTGAATTTTGATTGGATTTGGTATAAATTTACGGGCATTTGTTTGTAAGATTTTATTCCATCTCTAGCGATTGCTGTTATAACTTCTTCGTGAGTCGGTCCAAGACACATACCTCTATC
>JAQVKX010000235.1 GCA_028694425.1 Candidatus Gastranaerophilales bacterium | reverse complement strand
CGAACATACACAACATCGTTCGAATCGGTTTCATATTCAAGCCATGCTCCCCTATTGGGAATAATGGTATTGGAAAACAGAGGCTTCCCTGTTTTATCCATTTGCATCGAATAATAAATTCCGGGGGCACGTACAAGCTGGCTTGCCACGACACGCTCGGCACCGTTTATGATAAATGTTCCCTGCTCCGTCATCAGGGGAAAATCTCCCATAAATATTTCCTGCTCTTTTACCTCTCCGGTCTCCTTGTTTATAAGATGAACCTTCGCACGCAAAGGGGCCGAAAAGGTTGCGTCACGTTCTTTGCACTCCTCCACGGAATATTTTGGCGTGCCGTCTATGGAATAATCAACAAATTCCAATATCAAATTGCCCGAAAAATCCGTTACTTGTGAAATGTCGTGAAATACCTCTGCAAGACCCTTGGTTAAAAACCAGTCATATGAGTTTTTCTGAATTTCAATGAAGTTGGGCATGTCCAATACCTCTCCGATTCTTGAAAAACTCATCCTGGTGTTTTTACCAAGCTTAATAGGATGTACCGCCAAACTAATCACCTCGTTAAATATTTGAATGTATATTTAATAGAATGCAGCCATTTTTACTCATAATATGCCATTTTACCCATAATAGTCAGATTATCATTTTATCATTGAGCATTAGAAATGTCAAGAAATTTTTTCACAAAAATATAGATTTTTTTTTAATTGTATTGTATAATATTTAAATAAATTTTTTTACAAGGAGTAAAAACGGTGAAAAAAACCCGTTTTATTACATTTTCTGCAATTATTGCAGCGGTTACGCGGCAATGACATTAGTGGTTGCTCCGCTCTCGTACGGGCCGGTTGTTTGACACTTAAATAAATAAAAAAATCTCAAAAGCCTTGATATGGGCTTATTTTTTTGTCAAATTTATTAATTTGGTATTGCACAATGTATCACAATGTGGTATAATAGTTATATTATATTGAAAAAGGGTGATGCTATGAGATTGCAAATATCTTATTCGAAAAATGCTGCTTCTTTCTATGTGGTTAAATCTGTATATGTAAATGGTAAACGTACTAATAAGGTTTATGAGAAGCTTGGAACCTACAAAGAACTTAAGGCTAAGCTTGGTGACAAGGATCCATATGAATGGGCAAATGAATATGTTGCAGAATTGAATCGTCTTGAAGAAGAAGGTAAAGAACCCGTAGTAATTGCAAAGTACTCGCCTACCAAATTGATTAAAAAGGATGAACAACGTAGTTTTAACGGAGGATACCTGTTTCTGCAGAAAATATACCATGAACTAGGCCTTAACATGATATGTGATAAAATATCCAATAAGTACAAATTTGAATACAATTTGGATTCCATTCTTTCAAGGCTTCTTTATGGCAGAATTTTATTTCCTTCCTCAAAGCTATCCACATATGAGCTTTCATCTGAATTGCTTGAGGCGTCGGATTTTGAACTTCATCAAGTCTATCGTGCTCTTGAAGTCATAGCAAAGGAAACGGATTTCATCCAGTCATCTCTGTATAAAAACAGCTTAATGCTTTCCAAACGAAATACTAGTATTCTCTACTATGATTGCACCAACTATTTCTTTGAAATTGAACAAAGCGAAGGCCTAAAGCAATACGGGTTATCTAAGGATCATAAACCAAATCCTATAGTTCAAATGGGCCTTTTCATGGACGGAGACGGTATACCTCTGGCTTTTAGCATTACAGAAGGAAACAAAAACGAACAGCTTACGCTCAAACCATTGGAAAAGAAAATTTTATCTGATTTTAACCTCTCAAAGTTTATTGTGTGTACAGACGCAGGCCTTGCCTCATATAGTAACCGAAAATTTAATGATAAAGGCAGCAGAGCTTTCATTACTACCCAATCCATTAAAAAGCTTAAATCCTACTTAAAAGAATGGGCCTTTAATCCTCAAGGCTGGCATCTGCCCGGAAGTTTAAAAACTTACAATATAGATAAATTGGATGAAGAAAAAGACAAGGAAAAAATATTTTACAAAGAACGTTGGATTAAAGAAAATGATTTAGAACAAAAGCTTATTGTAACATACTCTATTAAATACAGAGATTATCAACGTAAAATACGAAACTCACAAATAGAGCGTGCTTTAGAAGCAATTGATACAAATCCTAGTAAGATAAGCAGGTACAATCAAAATGATTATAAAAGATTAATTAAAAAAGTACATTGTACCAATGACGGCGAACATGCTGAAAATGAAATTTACAGTATAGACACAGAGCTAATAAACAAAGAAGGAGCTTTCGATGGTTTTTATGCTGTATGTACAAACTTAGACGAAGAAACCTCTGAAATTGTAAAGATAAACAGACGTCGGTGGGAAATTGAAGAATGCTTCCAAATTCTGAAAAGTGAATTTAAAGCAAGACCCGTATACTTAAAAAGGGACGACAGGATTGCAGCACACTTTACAACCTGCTTTATAGCTTTAATCATTTTTAGAATTCTTGAAAAGAAGTTGAATAAGCAATTTACCTCTGGTATGATTATTCATAGTTTGCGAAAAATGAATTTCAAGCTATTAAAGGAAGAAGGTTATGAACCAATATATACCAGGACTGATTTTACCGATGCTTTGCACGATGCATTTGGTTTTCGTACAGATTATGAAATTGTTACTTTAAAGCAGATGAAAAAAATTTTAAAAATAACAAAAAGCAAATAACATTGTGCACTTTTAAAAAAATAACAAAAGCCTGTAATCCAGTAAATTCAATGGATATCAGGCTTTTCCTTTTTTGCAACTGTCAAAAACGGGATAGTATACCATATTTTTCATGATATGTAAAGGAAAATAATTTACAAATATTAAGGTTATTATTGCCGCTTTTTCGGTTGTTTGACACGGTTGTTTGACACTTAAATAAATAAAAAAATCTCAAAA
>JAQVKX010000234.1 GCA_028694425.1 Candidatus Gastranaerophilales bacterium | reverse complement strand
CGATCTTACCGAAAATTGGGTGAACAGTGAACAGTGAACAGTGAACAGAAATCAGTTCACAGCTCACTGCTCACAGCTCACTAATAAAAAAGTGAGGAGTAAAAATGACAACTAAGTATATATTCGTAACAGGCGGGGTAGTAAGTTCATTAGGAAAAGGGATTATAGCAGCATCTTTAGGTAAATTGCTTACCGCAAGAGGATATTCGGTTGCCACACAAAAATTTGACCCTTATATAAATGTTGATCCGGGAACAATGAGCCCGTTTCAACATGGAGAAGTGTTTGTTACAGATGACGGAGCCGAAACCGACCTGGATTTAGGTCATTACGAAAGATTTACAAATACAAATTTAAGCCAAATCAACAATGTAACATCCGGAAGCGTTTATCAAACCGTTATTAACAAAGAACGCAAAGGTGATTACCTCGGCGGAACAGTCCAGACAATACCCCACATTACAAACGAAATAAAATTAAGGATTGTTAAAGCGGCAAATCAATTTAAGCCCGACTTTTTAATTATTGAAATCGGCGGTACAATCGGTGACATTGAGAGTTTACCGTTTATTGAAGCCATCAGACAGTTTAAAACCGAAGCAGGATACGGTAATGCTATCTCTATTCATTGTACATTGCTGCCTTATCTTCCGACTTCGGGCGAGTTAAAAACAAAACCTTCTCAGCACAGCGTAACGGTTTTGAGAAGCTACGGGCTTCAGCCTGAAATCCTGGTTTGCAGAACAACCCGTGCCATACCAAAAAACGAAAGAGAAAAACTTGCACTTTTCTGTTCGGTACCTAAAGAAGCGGTTATCGAATGCAAAGATATGAAAAGTATTTATGAAGTTCCGCTTGCTTTGGAAGAGCAAAACATGGCTTCTGTTGTTTTACAGAGATTAAATCTGGAAGATAAAAAACCTGATTTAAAATCCTGGGTAAAACTTGTCGAAAAAATAAAAAACCCGAAAATGACAATAAAAGTTGCTATTGCCGGAAAATACACAAAACTTTCAGATGCTTATATTTCGGTTGTAGAATCTTTAAAACATGCGGGTTACGCAAACGATGCACAAATCGAAATAAAATGGATTAATTCCGAAGACTGTATTGAATATCCGGAAACAAAAGAGATGTTAAAAGATGTTCAGGCGGTTGTTGTTCCGGGCGGCTTCGGTATAAGAGGTATTGAGGGTAAATTAAGCGTCATAAGATATGCCAGAGAACATAATTTACCGTTCTTGGGATTATGCTTGGGCATGCAATGTGCCGTTATCGAATATGCAAGAAATGTAGTAGGGCTTAAAGATGCAAATTCAACAGAATTTGACGAAAATACCCCTTATCCGGTTATAGATTTAATGCTTGAACAAAAAAATGTTCAGGGGTATGGCGGCACAATGCGATTGGGCAAATATGAATGCCACATTAAAAAAGGCTCTAAGGCAAATGAGGCTTACGGTACAAACAAGATATTCGAACGCCACAGACACAGATATGAAGTTAATAATGAATACACAGAACAGCTTAAAAAAGCCGGACTTGTTTTTTCAGGACTTTCCCCTGACGGAATGTTAGCCGAAATGATTGAATTACCGGAACTTGACTGGTTTGTAGCATCGCAATTTCACCCTGAATTCAAATCAAGACCGGAAACTCCTCATCCTCTTTTCTATGGTTTGATTTCTACCGCCGTAAAGAGAATGGAAAACTTAGCCAAGGTTAAAAAATTAAATAAAGCCATAAAATAAAATAATTTTTACAAACATTAAGATTTGTTATAATAATTGGCAATTTTTTTTCTTCACGGGTATTATATAAACATGAAATTATAATTCTGGAATAAGACTTGGAAAATATGCTTACACTTATTGAAAAAGAAACTAAATCAACAGATAAAATTTTAAAACCTGATTTTAACCAAAAAACAGGAAGAGAGTTACTTGCGTTTTACTTGCAAGCTAAATTTAAGCAAATTTGGTCATATGACAGAAAATACCATACCCCGGTCTTTTTGGAAGTCAGACCCGATTTTATTTCAAGATTTTCCAGAAGACTTATTAATAATCCTCATAAACGTTTTCTGATAGGCATTACCGGGGAGTCGGCATGCGGAAAATCAACAATATGCTGTCAAATCAAACAAACAATAGAAGCCTTGTCTCTGCCTGTATCAATTATGAGTACGGATAATTATTTTAATGATATTTCCGATTTAATAAGACAATACGGTGATTTTGACAGCTTACGCGATAACGGTTATGACGTTGATTCTCCGGAGAGTTTTCAGCTTGATATCCTTTTCAAAGATTTGGAAGCTATTTCCAGAGGCGAAGATATTACAATGCCCGAATATTTGGTTAACGGAACAGGAATTTCCGTTCCAAATTCAATCCCCGTCAAATCAAATAAAATAATGGTTGTCGAAGGCATGTCGACAATGTATAAAAACGTTAAAGATATTTTTGATGTAAAAATTTACATTGAAACCGATTATGAAGAAAGAAAACAAAGGTTTTTAAGACGTGCTGCCCAAAGAAATCAAAACCATGAAAACGCCATAAAACATTGGGAATATGTTAAAATCGCAGGACAAAAATACGTTCAGCCGGCAAGAAACGAAGCAGATATAATCCTCAACGGAAACTCAGACTTGGTATACTTCTCACAAATTCTTGAATATATTTATACAATTACAAATAATTTTCAGTAATTTTCTAAGCGATATTTTTTCTGTTACAAACAACTTCGACATTATCAAGGTTAGCTGTTTGTTTAGCATGCCATAAATCGTATTTTATTTGTAATCTTAGCCAAATTTCTAAAGATTTAGTATCATGAAAATAGGGGTGTAAAAAAGAACCCTCCTACGATACAAGTGTATTGAGGAGGGTTTAACATTGACGAAATCATCATCAACGCTAAATAAATTACTAAAACATATTC
>JAQVKX010000233.1 GCA_028694425.1 Candidatus Gastranaerophilales bacterium | reverse complement strand
AAAGCAATAGACTAGAGACACACTAAATGTAACACTACCCAGCGGGAGAACTTAATATGCAAATTATACGTTTGAAAATCGTAAAATCCGGCAGTAAAGTCAAAATAAAAACAGGTTACCGCCTGTTTTTATGCCATATTGTCCGATATTTAATTTCAGACAGTTCCGGCTACGATTGTCATTGACTTTACCGAATAAATGTGTTGCTTTTTTTTCTTTAAATCACCAAGTTATTTTACTTGCGAAAGGTGAATTTTTATTTTTACTGTACTTGTTATGTCCTTCATGTAAGATTAGCCCTGCTTTTCTAAATTCTGAAAGATACTTTTCCGCTGTTTTTGCCTTTATGCCCAAATTTTCAACAATCTTCAAATAATCCTGCCTGTTAAATTCTTTTGGAAGGGCATCCAAAAACAGTTGTTTATTTGATTTTCCTTTGCTATCATACATTTTTTCAGCCGGTAATAGGTTAAAAACAAATGTTGCATGTTCAATAAGTACGCTAACTATAGACATGGCTGTATGAAAATCTCTATCAGAACAAACTAATTTCGCTGAAGGTTCCGAGCTTTCTTTTCTTCTAAGTACAGTCAGAATCATTGCAATTCGGAAAGCAATCAGTCCTAAACGGCGAACACTTGCAAGATATTCATCTCCTAATATGCAATGCATCTTTTTTTGTGTATCGGAAAAGAAGGAATTGAACTCTGCTTGTTGTTCCGGGGTAATACTAAATGTTATTACCGGTTCTGATTTTAACCGGTTATAAAATTCATAAAATTCCTTACCTAATTTTTCAAAAAACAGGTCCAAGTTTTCTTCACCACAATTTTCAAATACATTTTTCCATTCCGGTTTTATATTCATACAATAAAAAATGAAACGGCTAAACAAACCATTTTCAGCACTTGGTATAAGTGTTGCGACTTGGCTTGGCGTACCCGACAAAACAGCTGAAAGTTTTGGTTTATCAAGTTCGACAAACTCTTTATCCTTTCGACGACTATAAGAGATCGTTTCATGGTGAAAGGCTTTTCGAAAACCATCAGAATAATTGCCATACTCACTTTTAAAAGCATGAGCCAAAGTATCTCCTTCGGTTTCAAATATTAGTCCAACACCATTATTATCATTAAGAATCTGAAACACACTTGTCGCACTACTATTAGCCGGAATAATGAGCGTTTTCTGTGGAGGTTCCTGAGGTTTGCCCAATTCGGAAGAGGAACTTGTTGCTTTGAAGAGTTGCAGGGCAGACTTATATTCCACCATATCCTGTCTTTGTTTTTCTAAAAGTTCCTTGTGAATTGGTTCCACTAATTTTCGGCATAATGCGAGCCTGCCTTTACCCGCAGATGCCTTAGCTGTAACAAACAAAAAAAGATTTGGGAAAACTTCCCTTTGATCATATATGCCGGAAACATTCGACATGCAAGCCGATAGTGAAACTATTGATCCTAATAAAAGAATGTCTTTATCTTCATCTGAAATTCCTTTAGCAACCGCTTTACTTAAAATTTCAGGTAAATCTTCATATACTTCGCGTGGGAAAGTAGGTAAAATATTTTTGTATTTTTCTTCTTCCTCCGTTTCCTCATTTTCTTCCATAACGGCGATTTCCTTCACTTCCTCTATTTCCTTAGTTTCCTCTTTCTCTGTTTTTAAGGAGATATTTGATAATTCATCTTTTTCAGAAATTTCATCCATGTAGGAAATTTCGGATTTTGGGGAAGTTGAGGATTCAACTCCATTCGATACTATAATGCTATTTTTTTGTATGTCATCTTTGTTCATATTTATTAATTTATTAATTTATTAATTTATTTATTAAATATTTATCTCTATTTTTGTTGCTCTAAAAAAAGCTATATCTATTTGTGAAACGACTTTTCAATTTTTTTGCAGCTTGTCGTCCACGTATTCGCTGCGTAACTTCGGATTTAATTTTTTTGATTGATCAGAGCTTCAATCTCGGATTTCTTATATCTGTTTTTTCTGCCAACTTTTACCGGTATCAAATACTCCTCTTTTTTCCATCGCCAAAGGGTGGAATGACTGACATTCAACATCTGCCTTACTTCACCTTCGGTTAAATACGTCTCGGCAATTTTGTCCGAATTTTTTTGTTCCTTTTGGAACATGTCTTCTTTAGCCATAAATCTAATTGCATCTATTAAGTCGCTACATTTAACTATGACTATTAGGCCAAGGCCAGGATATGAACTCGCAAGTTCAATTAATTGACTATTTTTTTCATTTTCCATTTATAACTATAATAGAATGTCTATTGTTAAAAGTTTCCAGTTGTGACATTCTCCCACCAAAAGAAAACCCTGATTCTAATTTGAATCAGGGGCGAAAATATATGGGTATTTTTGGGCAAATTCTCCCAAAATAAAAAAATCGTTCTCCCTTCTTTATTTTAAAAATTTGCGTATTTGCTCGTACTCTTTTTCTACAATCTCAAGTTTATCGCAAGCGGGATATTTGTATCGATCTTCCATAGAATTGGGACTTGAAACCGTTAAAAAATTGCCTTTAACGGCTCTATGACTACAATTTAGCGAGCGTGAAACAATTGAATACTGCTTTTCTTTAGTTAATCCAAATTCTTTTGATAATTTATTTGGCAACTCCAAAAAGTAAAGCATAGCCACAGCACTAGCAACATCATATTCAACAATTTTTTTGATAAGTTCTTTTAGCTGGTTTTCATTCAGATTTTTCACTTTTTCCAGCTCTGTGAACTTATAAGGATTTAGTTCTTTCATGAAAGTTTCATATTTATTAGGGAGATGAATTTCATCCAATGAAATCTTATTTTCTTTATTTGAATCATTGCCGTCCGATAAAAACCGATTTTGATTCTTCGTTACTTTTAACCGGCTTATTATCAGTCGTTTCTTTTTATAATTTTTCTATTTTCAAAAGTAAGCCCCCCTGAAAAGGGTAAGCA
>JAQVKX010000054.1 GCA_028694425.1 Candidatus Gastranaerophilales bacterium | reverse complement strand
TATTTTCGCAAGTTGTTCCGTTGTAAGTGAAGAAACTAAAGATTTCATTGCAGTAGCAGAAGTTAAAGCCATTTTAAACTTGAAAAGACTGATGCCTATATCACCTATAAAATGCATTCCTACTGTGTATACCGTAAAAGTCAGCAAAATGATTAGCCCTATATACAAAATAATTCCGCCTACAAACGGTAAGAAATATTCGCCGACACCGACAGGGAGTTCTTTTAACAAATTAAACGAGGCTTTTGCTTTATCTTCGTCAATTATAAATTCTGTTTTATCTAAATCAATCGCTTTTTTAACCATGTAAAACCAGCCGGCACAAAATGCACTTAGCATAAATAAAATGGTTATAACCAATAAAATTAATGCCGGGAGTGTTTGGGGTGCATTTTTTGCTATCTCCAGATAGATATTTAACAATAGCAATCCCAAAACCAAAGGAGTTGTTATTATTATGTTTTCGTTTGTAACCTTAAATGCTTTAATAAAATATTTAACCATTTTTTTATCCTTTCATTAATATTTTTTGGGGATTGAATTCTTTGTTATAATAGGTTATAATGTAAGTATCCTATTTTGGTATTGCGTTGACCAAATTGAGCTTATTAACTCTAACGGAGTCTGAAGGATTGCCAAAATCCTGCAACCAAGATGGGATATTTTTTTTGTTTAATTTAATTAAAAATCCTTCTTTAATCAAATTTTTAAACCAATTTCTCTTTTTCCCATAAACAGATGTGATAAAATTAACGCTATATTTTTGTTGAGTATTATTTTTGTCTATTACTATCATAATCGGATTATTTTCTTTGTCCATAGCTTTTAAAAGTACAACAACGCTATTTTTTTGTGTTTTAGATTTAAAAACAGCTATTGGTTTTGTTAAAAGTTTAGGAAGTTTTTTTATTGTACTTGGTTTTACAAAATGTTTTTTATTTATAACTTTATCAATAATTTTTGTACTTGTTTCTATTGGTAATTGTTCTAAGCCTGCTTGTATTAATAAATTTGGAGTTATTCCCAAATTCAATTGTTTTTTATTTTTTGTCGGATTTTGAATGAAATTTTCAACTTTCTTTTTATATTTTTTGATTATTAATTTTTGTACTTCGGTTAATTCTTCAACATAATTTTCATCAAAATAAACACTTTCATTATATCCGAATTGTTTCAAAAAATTTTCTTCATTTATTTCCGGTTTTTCAAAACATAAATCAGGCTTAAATGCTTTCTCTTCCCTGTTCCCTCTTTCCTCTTTCCTCTTTCGTCTTCGCATTAAATCAACGAATGCTTCCAATCTTGTAACATAACCTGCTTTACCGGTTTGTTCATCCATAATCAGGGTTAGGATAGGTATATTACAATTTTCCCTCATACTGGGGAAAATATTTTGCGACATGATTTCGGGCATGCAGGTAAAAGGACTTATGTGAATAATTCCGTCTTTGCCTTTTTCGCTTGCCCAAGCAACGTCAGAAACACATTCCAGTGCATCACCTCCTATATCTCTCATAAGGTAAGGTTTTGCCATTCTAAACGCACGTTGAAGATGGGTTTCGCCTTTGCGGAATATTTTCGGTATTATTGCATCTTTCAAAAAACTTCCCACCGT
This sequence comes from Candidatus Gastranaerophilales bacterium, assembly GCA_028694425.1. Taxonomy (GTDB): domain Bacteria; phylum Cyanobacteriota; class Vampirovibrionia; order Gastranaerophilales; family Gastranaerophilaceae; genus JAQVKX01. Next base: position 11,115 of record JAQVKX010000054.1, on the reverse strand, counting down.
GAGGCTTCTGCGGGTTTGAACACCCATTTTGCCAAGCTCTCTTTCAATATTTTGGTTTGAAAAATAATCCAGCACAAGAAAAATTTCACCTGTTAAATCTACATGCAAAACTTCTCTTTCAGGATTAATTTCTGTTTTTCGGATTTCTGCCAATGCTTTTTGTTTTGCCCTTTTTAATTCCTTAATATTTTTAGCCTCAAAAACATATTTTAAACCTTTATTAAAATGTTTTTCGGCATCGCCATGTCTTAATTCTCTTGCACGGTAGTATGAAAGTGCCGTTTCTAAATCATCAAGCACAAAAATAGTTCTTATTAAGATGTAAATAGCACTTAAAAATAAAAACGGATTATTTTTTCCGGTTAAATCTTGTGCACATTTATACATGCCCTTTATTCCGTCATAGAGTGAAAGTTCTATATAATTTGTTTCATAGCCCAAATCTTTAAGAGCGTTTTTAATACTGCTTCCGTATTCACCGAGTCTGCAAATACCCGGAGATGCAATCATTGCGACATAATCTGTTCCGCCTTCGATTGCTTCAATAAAGTTGCCTAAGATAAGTTTATAAGGCAGACAAATAGCCTCGGGTGAGTTTTTTGTCCCTAAAGAAAGGGTTTTTTTATTTGTGTAAGGCGGTACAAAAGGTTCTACACCTACTCTTCTTAAAGCAACTGCCCATGCTATATAGATTGTTCCCATATGCGGAAACGTTACTTTTATTTTTTTCTTTTCTTTTTTGATTTTCATAAGTTTTAATACCTGAGCATACTATAATTAAGTATACCAAGAACAAGTTTTATTAATTTAAAAAATCTTGTAAATAAATGTAAACTGAAAAACTCTGTAAAATCGACCTTTTATAAGATTTTTTAAAAATATTATTATTTTCTTATACAAAGTGGGGCAATTTTTTTTTTGTTTGATTTTTGTATATTTAGTGTGATAGTTAATTTAAAAAGTGTTAGTTATGTCGGTTAAAGAATTATTTTCATTAAAAAATATATGTAAAAAACTTGGAGAGAAGAACAATCCGGTTTATACGGTAGTTGCAATTGCCGTATTTAAGGGTATTTTCAGACCCATTTTTACTATGATGGATAAAAAACAGGATCCCGAGAGCAAAAAATATGCCGCAATAAGAGAAGGTTCAACAGAACTGATTGCTATTCCTACATATATAATACTTCCTACTCTTATAGAAAAACTGGCTCCGGCATTTTCTCCTGGGAAAAAACCCTTGCTTCAAATACTTGAAAATTCAAAAACCACACTGGGATTTATAGGTGTCTGTTTTGCTGCTTTGATAGCTATTCCCGGACTTTGTAATATAGCAATGCCTCATGTTTTGAAATTATTCGGTAAAAAAGAAAAAGAACCAGGCTTGAAACCTTTTCCTACTGAAACTTTATTCGCAGTCAAAGACTTGCCAAAAGATTTTAAATACATGCAGGTTTATAACACTTATAAAAAACCGATATCCACATCAGGCGGAGGTATGCGAGTATGAAAATAATACCTACTCCTGTAAAAAGATTTATGAGCAGTTCACAAACCGCAGAATTTGTTGAGAATACAATATTTGCTGTTTCGGTTGAAACTTGTTTAAAAATGGTAGGCAGACCAACCTTCATATTCTTTGATAAAGAAGCGGATTCTCCTGAAAAAAGAAAATATGCGTCCGTTAAAGAATTTCTTTATCAGGCAACTTGTTTGTTACTTTATTTTACAATCGTTCCATTTGCAAAAAGATTAGGATATAACGCTATAAGATATTTTTTATCCAAAAACCCTGAAAATACGTCTAAACTTGACATATATGACCATGAGCATGAAATAATGTGTCAGGCAATGAAAACAGATAAAGCTCATCATAAAACTTTTATGGATAGAATTAAAGGGTTATTTATTAACGGTCCCGAGGTTAGAAAAATAAAACAGCAAAATAAAGCTGAAGCTGAAATCTTTGATATTTGCGATTTAGGTAAATGTTCTGATAAACTTGACTGTTCACTTGATGAAATTATTGCAAAAGTTGATGAATATAAAACTAAAGTTGGCTCGGAGCATCTAACAGAATTGTTTAATAATGTAGTTAAAAAAATCGAAACATACAGAACAACTCGAAATCCTAAAGAATTGCTTGATACATTAAGTCCTCTAATTGACAAAGTAAAAGCACAAAAATTTGGTAAAGGTGCTTATGAACTTGCCGCTATTTTTGCTTCAGTTGTAACTCTTGCAATTATAGCACCTGAACTTAGTCATTTTATTGTTCATCCTATGATGAAGCTTTTGGGATTTGATAAAAAAGCTGATATAAAAAAAGATAAATAGGATAATAGTAGGTACTGTTAACAAAGGTTTACGCTAAACGTTGTCCCGCACTTGCGGAGGGACCGAAATCTTTGATTTCGAGGGAGGGTAAAAAAACGTTGATTTTATCACTTTTTATATATCTTTGTCAACAGTGCCTAGGATGTCAAATTATTTCATGCATTTGGCATAGACAATAACTTGATTCTCTTTAAAATCAGTAAGGAGTTGTCTCTTTTTGCGAACTTGCTTGATACTTAATCAATACTAGTATTACATATTTATTTCTTCAGTTTAATTATAATCCTTTAAACCTGCTGCACTAAGGCTAATGGAAAAAGTATAAAGTTCCGTATAAAATTCGTGACGTAATTCTTCACTCAACTTATCAGCTTCTACTATTGCAGGATCTTCAGTTGCAGAATGAGTATACTTTATAATGCCATAATCTCTAGCACTTGCCTGCCAAGCATAATAGCTATGACAATTAATAAGTTTTTGTGGATGATAGTTTTTTTCTTCAACACGTTCTTTCCATATCCTGTATCTTTCTCTAGAGCCTGGAGGGTACTTTAATAATTTTTCTCTAACTTTTAAATCAGTCAACATTTCTTCTACTAAATCTTCTCTTATACCAACTTGCAATCCATAAAGTAATATGATATAATATTTCCATAACAAAAAGGAGGGATGTTATGGGAAAAGTTACAAAGGCTATTGAGCATTTAACAATTGAAGAAATTGATGAAAAAATTAAATCTACAGTTGGTTTTTGGCGTATTAAAAGATGGATGGTTATTAGGCACGCACTTGTAAATCCTTGTTCGGCTAAAGAAATAGCCTTAAATACAGGTTTGGCGGAACAAAGTGTTCATAATTTAATTTGTGCATACAACCGCAACGGAGTAGAAGCTGTCGAGGTAAAAGGCAGAGGGCAAAGACAAAGTGCAAAATTAACAATAGCAGAAGAAATAGAATTTTTAAACCCTTTCTTTGAAAAGGCAGAAAAAGGTCAAATTACAGAAGTTAAAGAAATTAAAGATAAATTTGATGAAAGAGTCGGCAAAAAAGTAGCTGAAAGTACTATCTATAGACTGTTAAAACGGCATGGTTGGAGAAAAATTGTACCAAGACCAACTCACCCGAAAACCAATAAGGAAGAACAAGAGGCTTTTAAAAAAACTTTAAAAATCAAATAGAAGAAATACTAAAAGGCAGAAAACCTCAAGATACACGGCCCGTGATGCTTATGGCACAAGATGAGGGCCGCTTCGGTCGTATAAATATTGCGAGCAGATGTTGGGCTCCGCCAAAAATCAGACCTGCTGTCGGAAGTCAAATAGTCAGGGAATATATTTATGCATATTCCGCCGTTTGCCCTGCCACAGGGGATTTAATATCATTAGTGTTGCCATATGCGGATACGCAATGCATGAATATATTTTTAGAATATATTTCAAAGACATATGTGGATTATTTCATCATTATGCAGGCAGATGGTGCGGGTTGGCATAAATCGAAAGGATTAAAAATACCTGAAAATATTCGGTTTGTGTTTCAGTCCGCATATAGTCCTCAATTGAATCCTACGGAGCATATTTGGGATGAAATACGAGAAAAATTTATGAATAACAAGACTTTTAATTCAATAAAAGAAGTAGTAAATGCCTTGAGTGATGGATTAAACAGACTAAGAATGAATGTTGAACGTATTAAAACAATGACCTCATTTCCTCACTTGAATATTAATTTATGAATTGCGAATTGGTATTAGTGCAAGTAATAGGAAAAATAGTGCAGATAAACGGTAATTAGTGCAGGTGCATCTCCAAATGCAAAAACCACCAAAAGAGGCGGTGTGTTTGTAAATCCTCGGTTTATCTCCCTGTCTCACTTGCACTGTGAGGATGTACCCGAAAGACCCGCACCGCGTGGGATTTTTTGCATAAAAAAAGAGGGTTCTCTCTGAACTCTCTTTTTAATGGTGGGCGTTGAGAGGCTCGAACTCCCGACATCTTCCTTGTAAGGGAAGCGCTCTACCAACTGAGCTAAACGCCCGCATCATATTCTCTTTTCAAAACTTTTTTTTTATCTCAGTTGGTAGAGCTATATCTAACTTTCGTGAGGTAAACCTCACTGGGCAACTGAGCTAAACGCCCGCATCATATTCTCTTTTCAAAACTTTTTTTTATCTCAGTTGGTAGAGCTATATCTAACTTTCGTGAGGTAAACCTCACTGGGCAACTGAACTAAACGCCCGCATCATATTCTCTTTTCAAAACTTTTTTTTTTCAGTTGGTTTAATCAGAACCGACGCACTTCATACATCTCGGAGCTAAACGCCCGCAAAAGTGAAATGTGAAATGTAAAAAATATTTTCACTTTTTCCACAATTACTAACATTCGGCAAGAGTAATCTTAATAAAAACAAACTTCTTTGTCAAATATTTTTAATTATTCCGTACCCTTCTTACCTATGCAGATATACTCTATTCCCTGTAACCTTAGTCTGACCCTGTCATATTGGTTTCTTCCGTCAATGATTACGGGTGTTTTCATCAACAACTTTATTCGGTCAAAATCAGGTCTTCTAAACTCGTTCCATTCGGTAAGAAGAAGCAAACCGTCTGCATTATGTAATGCATCGTAAGAATTTTTTGCATAAGAAATTTTATTGCCGAATACTTGTTTTGCCGTTTCCATTGCTTTAGGGTCGTATGCCACTACTTTTGCACCATGAGCCAATAATGCTTCAATAATAGTAATTGAAGGAGCTTCGCGCATGTCGTTTGTTTTTGGTTTAAACGCTAATCCCCAAACAGCAAAAGTTTTTCCTTTCAGGTCTTGCCCGAATTTGTTCAGAACTTTCTTTATAAAAATCTGTCTTTGAGTTTTGTTTGTTTCATCTGCAGCCTGTAAAATCTTATGTTCACAGCAAAATTCTTTTGCCGTCCTTATCATGGCTTTAATGTCTTTCGGAAAACAGCTTCCGCCATAACCTAAACCAGGAAATAAAAATCTTGAACCTATTCTTGTATCGGTACACATACCGATTCTAACCATTTCAACATCAGCACCGACTTTTTCACAAATATTTGCAAGTTCGTTTATATAAGATATTTTTACCGCCAAAAACGAATTAGCAGCGTATTTTGTCATTTCTGCGGACTTTACATCCATAATTATAACCGGATTCCCGGTTCTTAAAAACGGAGAGTAAACTTCCTGCATTATTTCCGTTGCTTTTTTGGAATTAGATCCTATTATAACTCTATCCGGCCTTAAAAAATCATCAACCGCCGCACCTTGCTTCAAAAACTCGGGGTTAGAAACAACATCAAAAGGATGCGACGTATTGGCTTTAATGATTTCTCCCACCTTAATCGCTGTTCCTACGGGTACTGTAGATTTGTCAACAATAACTTTATAGCCGTTCATCGAGAGTGCGATTTTTTTGGCAACATCCAAAACTGCTGATAAATCGGCAGAACCGTCATCACCCTGCGGAGTTCCTACTGCAATAAAACATATCAGCGAATTTTTAACCGCTTTGTCCAAATCATCCGTAAATGACAAACGTCCTTCCGAAACGTTTACTTTGATTAATTCCTCAAGTCCCGGTTCGTAAATCGGAATTATACCTTTTTTCAGCTTTGATAATTTTTCTTTGTCGTTATCAACGCAAATAACGTTATTACCCATCTCCGCAAGACAAGTACCCGCTACTAAACCTACATATCCCGTTCCTATTACACAAATTTTCATTTTTTTACATCCTTACACTAAGTCTTTTCTTAAATTTTTTGTTGCCCGGCATTTATACCCGGTTTGCTTTTTGCTTTTTACTTGTTGTTTATCTTCCCTTCAAAATACTTTATAGTTTTTTCCAAGCCGATTTTTATATCGGTTGCGGGTTGCCAATCCAGTTCCCGCTTTGCAAGAGTTAAATCCGGCTGACGCTGCATCGGATCATCGCTGGGCAATTCTTTATAAATAATTTTTGACTTAGAATCTGTCATTTCAATAATCATTTTTGCAAAATCCAAAATCGTTCTCTCGCCGGGATTACCTAAATTAACAGGTCCGATAAACTTTTGCGGATTATTCATCATTCTAATCATGCCTTCAATTAAATCATCTACATAACAGAATGAACGTGTTTGAAGCCCATTGCCATAAACCGTTATATCTTCTCCTTTTAATGCCTGAATAATGAAATTAGAAACAACTCTTCCGTCATTCATATCCATGTTGGGACCGTAAGTATTAAAAATCCTTACAATTCTTATATCAACACCGTTTTGGCGGTGGTAATCCATCATCAATGTTTCAGCACAACGCTTACCTTCATCATAACAGCTTCTTATGCCAATCGGATTAACATTCCCCCAATAATTCTCCGTTTGCGGATGTACTTTCGGATCACCGTAAACTTCGCTGGTAGATGCTTGTAAAATTGTTGCTTTGCAGCGTTTTGCAAGACCAAGCATGTTTATTACTCCGATAACCGATGTTTTTATTGTTTTTATCGGATTATACTGATAGTGAGGCGGACTGGCAGGGCATGCCAAATTATAAATCTGATCAACTTCTGCAAAAAATTCCTTTGTAATGTCATGGCGAACTAATTCAAAATGGTTATTCCCGATTAGATGACGAATATTATCTTTTGAACCGGTAAAAAAATTGTCAAGACAAATTACGTCATTGCCTTCATTCAGCAATCTTTCACAGAGATTACTCCCTATAAATCCTGCACCGCCCGTAATTAAAATTCTTTTCATAAAATCCCTTTTTACTGTCAATTATTGTCCTAATTTTAACATGAAAACAAAAAAGATGCATAGAGGCAAAGACGCAAAGAAGGAAACGGTAAACAGAAAAGAGGACAAGATGCGTAGATGCGTGGAGGCGTAGTTTTTAAACGAAACTGTTCACCTATTCACCCTTTCACCTATTCAACTTCTATTCACCATTCACATAATAAAATAGCCGCTTCGGCGGCTAAAAATTCTACATTGGATAAAGGAGTGGAGGAGAAAATAAAGAAAAAGAGATTGGTTATATTAAACATGTACCCAGATATTTTATATATATAACATATACTTTTTATATATTTACATAAATTAACTAAAGGAGCAAAAAGCAAAATGCAAAAAGTAAACGATAAACGGTAAACGAAAGAGAAGACAAGATGCGTAGATGCGTGGAAGCTTAGAAAACAAAACTTTTCAGCTATTTAGCCCATCCTTATTCAAAAAGTAATTATTCTTCCGCCCCCCTTGAGGGACTCTGCCGAGAGAATCGATTGAGTATCGATTCTTGAGAGGCTGATAAGAGGAGGGGGGAGATACAGCTCTTCAGCTTTTCAGCCAAAATAATTTTCTATTTTCCATTTCCCATTTTAAATTTTCCATTTAAAAACCACGCCTCCACGCATCTACGCATCTTGCCTTCTTTTTACTATTCACCTCAATCCCCCTATTTACGGGACTTTAAAAATCAAATGTTACAAATTATTAAAAAAAAATAAAAAATAGCAATTTATTTTCTTCACGGTTATTAAATTAATAGAAGTGTAAATACTATGATTAGAAATATTTTTGAAAGGAAAAGACATGACACAAGTTCCAGCTATTCAAAATGTACAATATCAACCGACTGTACAACAGCCGCAGCAATTACAACCAAATTACAATGCTGTAAAGATTGATATTAACAACCCCCAAGTTAGTGCACCGGGTGCTCCGGGTTCCGTTCCCCAAGCCGCACCGATAACCGCCCCTATGTATTCTTATCCGCAGGCACAAATTTATGAAATGCCTCAGCAATCGGTTTACCAACCTCAACAATCTGTAAACCAGCCTCCGGCTGTACCTGAAACACCTCAGGTTCCGCCACCGGTTATAGTTACACCGACAGTTCAGCAAACACCGGTACAAGCTCCGACACCGACTGCACCGGCTCCGGCTCCTACACCGGTTGCCCCGACTGAAGCAAAACCTGCAGAACCCCAAAAAGTAGAAGTTAAAGAACCCGAAGTTGTAAAACCTCAATTGGATTTAAATGAATTCCTTGGTAAATTAACAAACCCCGATTTTGAAGTTCAGGCAAATGCAATGGAAGCAATAGCGGAAATGGTACAAAATTCACCAGAAAAAGCCACCGAACTGCTTGATGTTAAAGTAATTGATACATTGTTAGGTATTATGAATGCAGACACAAGTAAATTAACAGGTCCTTCACCTGAACAGCTCAAAATAAGAGAAAAAATTATGGGCGGGAAACAGGTAAGCGAAGCCGAAACGGCAGAAGCAAACAAAATTACGCCAATGGAACAAGCAGAAAGAAATAAACAATATGCAATTTACACGGTTGCGATTCTGCAAAAACTTTACGGCTCAGAAGTAGAAAAAATGAGCAATTCAGTAGTTCCGTTAACTGAATTACCGGGTATGGCAGGCATTGTTGAACAATTAAAGAACAATCAAAACCCAATGGTAAGAGCAGCAGCTATTGATGCGTTAAATTACAATCAACGCCCTGAATACGACCAAGATCTAGCAACTTTATTCAATGTTGCCAAGACTGACAAGGATCCGATTGTTCAGCAAACAGCGACAAAAGCATTAGAAAAAATAACGCCAAAAGCTGATGCACAAGCCGCTCCGACACCGGAAAATAAAGAAGCAGCAGCACCTGCCCAAACAAAAGAAGTTCCGGCAACAGAACAAGGACAAGCACCTGCACCGGTAGTTGCCGAACAAACTCCTACTACTACAGAAGCAGCTCCTGCTCCTGCTGTAGAAACAGCTCCTACTCCTGTAACAACTGAAGCTCCTGCAACGACAGAAGCTCCTGCTGAAGCAAAAGCCGAAGAGAACAAACCGGAAGAAGTTAAAAAAGCAGTATAACCCGAAATAAACTAAAAACAAAGAGGTGAAAAATTTAATTTTTTCACCTCTTTTATAGTTTATAAGTCGATAAGTCGATAAGTTTATTTTAAAAATGAATAAATGATTAAGTGATTAAGTAGGTCGGGCATTCTTGCCCGACGGCAAAAAGCGAAGAAGGGTATTTATAGTGTAGGATTGTTGCAATTTTCGTTCGCATTTGCCCACCGATATAAGGTCGTTCGCTGTATCACTTGGTGGGCAAGTATGCCCACCTTACGAATTTTTGGCATTTATGTAACAGGTCAGCAGAATTTTAAAATCGTTAAAAGTAAAGATTTATCGTGCTTTTGCCTCTCCCTTGCGGAGAGGCCGTCCTTTCAATGTGAGCGGTGAGCCGCGAACATTAGAAAGGCGGGTGAGGGTAAAAAACAGTCATAATAGGCTTTTCACCCTCCACCAAGAATTTCATATGCTCATACTTCGCATTGAAATTCTATCCTCCTCCGCAAGGAAGGAGGAGATACAAACGCTTATTGCTAAAGGGTTTCAGTTTTGCTTGAATTCTGCTGACCTGTTACGCATTTATATGCCTTGAACTTGCTTTATTACTCATTTTATGATATAATTTTTGTTGTAAATACTTGATTATATTGATTTGGAGGTGAATTGTTATAAGCTTAACATTTCTTAATGCTGTTTTTTAAAATCGCGAAATGATTAACTTACCTGACACACCGAACACGGACACCCATAATACCCTTAGCATTCGGATAAAAGTTACTAAGGGCGAAACGTTTGCTCCAAGCATCCTCGTATTCATCACACTCAGATGAAGACCAATAATACCCAGACGACATATTTAGCAAGCTTTTAATGCCTGAGTTCTTATTTGTTGCATTGTATATTGCTGTCAATTCTGTATTAGAAGGAAGGTACATATTCATATCCGCACAAGCTTTTTTTGCTCCTGCCCAATAATTTTCTACACAATATGTATTTGCTGTTAAATGACTATCCCATGTTGTATCGGTACATGTGTTGATTGCACTGTAGCTTACATTAGCTTTCGAAACACACAAGCTTCCTACTTGAACACAATCTTCCCCATTAAGTATCGCGTTGAGTTCGCCGATGTCTTTGCCCACCGTATTCGGTTTTTGATTGCCGTTTATATCGTAAACTATCGCCACGCAAGCCGTTGTGTTGCCCGGGATAAAGCTTTTGCCCGTGCTTCCCCCTTCTCCATAGATTGAGCCTTCGTTATTCGTCCAGTCAAGGTACGCACAACTCGGGTCATAGGAGATTATGGCGTTTGTGCCGTCCGCGAAGCTAAGTCCGACAGTCGCCTGTGTCCAGGTTGAATGCCCTAAATCAGCTCCATCCGTCAAATCGCTTGTCGTAACCTCTGTTCCGCTTGAGCTTTTAAACGTTGAGACGAAACAATCGGTTAAATTCGTTGAAGTACAACGCTTTGCGACTTTTATGTATTTTTGAAAATTATCTGCAAAAGTTTCGATTGGAATTGCTGTACCCGTATAGCTTGGCAGGTCGCCGTTAACGTTCATTTGGCGTGTTGCTTGGTCGATTTTAACATCAAAATTGTCTTTAGCTTTCGCCCACGACATTTCATTAACGTTTTTTACAAGCGGAGGAACTATAATCATGGCAACAACGCCCACAATCGCAAGTGCGATAAGCGTTTCTGCAAGAGTGAAAGCGAGTGAGAAGTGAAAAGTGAGAGGTGAGAAGTTTACAAAACGTGAAGCTTTCATGTCCTTGCGAGAAGGGGGAATTTTCGGTATTATATTTTGCTTAAAACGTTGCACCCCGACGAAGCAATCCAAGAAAAATTTCTTATACTTAGTTGCAATCAATGTATGATTTATACCCCTCACCCTGAATT
>JAQVKX010000232.1 GCA_028694425.1 Candidatus Gastranaerophilales bacterium | reverse complement strand
CTTTTTCAAGAGCTTTTTCTTTTTCTTCTTCGTAATTTTCACTTTCTGAAGTAATATTTTTTTCTTCAAGCATTTCTTTTGCTAAAAATTCGGGGTTGCCTCCAAGCAAAATGTCCGTTCCTCTTCCCGCCATATTTGTAGCAATGGTTATAGCTCCTGCTCTGCCTGCCTGAGCAATTATAACCGCTTCTTTGTCATGCTGCTTTGCGTTAAGTACGTTATGTGATAAGCCTTTTGATTTTAAAAGTTTTGATATATATTCCGATTTTTCGATACTTATTGTACCTACTAAGACAGGTCTTTTTAATTTGTTGTTTTCTATTATTTCGTTTACCACCGCATCGTATTTAATTTTTTCAGTTTTATAAATCGCATCCGGCAAGTCTTTTCTTACGTCTTTTTGGTTGGTTGGAATAGATGTTACTTCTAAGTTATAAATTTTGCCGAATTCCGCTTCTTCTGTAATAGCAGTACCTGTCATACCTGATAATTTCGGATATAATCTGAAAAGATTTTGGAAAGTAATGCTTGCAAGAGTTTGGGTTTCGTCTTGAATTTTAACCCCTTCTTTTGCTTCTATAGCCTGATGAAGCCCGTCTGACCAACGTCTGCCTTCCATTAAACGACCTGTAAATTCATCTACAATCATAACGTCGCCGTCTTTGACTATGTAATCTGTATTTCTTGTAAATAATTCTTTAGCACGCAAAGCCTGGATGAGATGGTGTGCATACTGCGTGGACGGATCGTAAAGGTCTTGTACACCCAATAGTTCGCAAGCTTTATCAATACCTTCTTCATTTAATACAATATTTTTATTTTTTTCTTCAATTTCATAATCAACAGGAGCTGATAGTTTTGGTGCAATTTTTGCCATTATTTTATAAGTTTCGGCTGATTTTTCTAATCTTCCGCTTATAATTAAAGGCGTTCTCGCCTCGTCAATTAAAATACTGTCGACTTCATCGATTATTGCAAAATTGTATGGTCTTTGTACGCATTGTTCCAAGCTTCCTGCCATATTATCCCTAAGGTAATCAAATCCGAATTCGTTATTTGTACCGTAAGTTATATCGCATGCATAAGCTTGTTTTTTTTGTATAAAATCGTCGGCTGTTCTGTTATTGGCAAGTATTACTCCTACACTGAGACCAAGGAATTTGTAAATTCTGCCCATCCATTCGCTGTCTCTTTTTGCAAGATAATCATTAACCGTAACAACATGTACGCCTTTGCCCGTAAGAGCATTCAAATAACAAGGCAAAGTAGCCACGAGGGTTTTACCTTCACCTGTTCTCATTTCTGATATTTGACCTTTGTGAAGAAAATAACCGCCGATTAACTGCACGTCAAAGTGCCTCATATTTAGCACTCTTTTGCCTGCTTCTCTTACAACGGCAAATGCTTCGGGGAGAATGTCATCTAAAGCTTCCTGCTCAAGTTTATAATCTATATTTTTGTCTGAAGATGTTTTTCTTTTGCTTAAAATTTCTTTGAATTCGTCAGTTTTGGCTTTTAATTGCTCGTCTGTAAGAGCTTCCATTTCAGGTTCTAATTTATTTATATGTTCAACAATAGGCATTACCGTTTTGATTTTTCTGTCATTAGGGTCGCCTAATATTTTTAGTAAAAAACTTATCATTTGAAAATTCTCCCTCTAATTTTGAGTTTATCACAAATTTATCAAATGTAAGCCATCCCTTAATTATTTCTTAAGGTTTTATTTTGAATTTCAAAGATTTTTTTAATGCCTGATTCGCATGTATCTAATAATTCGGTAAGTTGAGCCTTATTAAACGGTGCGCCTTCTGCCGTAGATTGGAATTCTATGATTTCGCCTTTGCTATTCATTACTACATTACAGTCGACTTGTGCTGTGGAATCTTCGCTGTAATCGAGGTCTAAAAGGACTTCATTATCTATTAAGCCTGCGCTTATTGCGCCGATATTTGCTAAAATAGGATTTTCTTCTATTAAATTATTATCAAGAAGATATTGCACCGCATCACACAAAGCTACAAACCCTCCGCTTATACTGGCTTTTCTTGTGCCGCCGTCAGCTTGTATAACATCCGCATCTATAGTTATGGTTCTTTCGCCGAGTTTTGTTAAATCAATACAGCCTCTTAAACTTCTGCCTATAAGACGTTGTATTTCCTGTGTCCTGCCTGACAAGTTTGTGCCTCGGTCTCTTGAAACTCTTGTATTGGTTGAACTCGGTAAAAGGGAATATTCTGCGCTTACCCAACCTTGGCCGCTGTCTTTTAGCCATCTGGGCTGTTTTTCTTCTACCGTTGCGGTAACTATTACTTTGGTATCTCCGAATTCTGTCAAAACAGATCCTTGTGCGTGTTTAGTAAAGTTTCGTGTGAATTTTATACCCCTAAGTTCTTTATTTGAACGGTTGTTTGCTCTTTGCATATTTTCTCCTTTTGGTCTATTTAGGCTAATCATAACCTACAGTAATTATCAAATCAAGGAATAATACTAATTAATTTTGATAGTAAATTGGCATGCCTTTTTAATAAAAAATGACCAAACATGCCGGTATGTGAAAACAAATTTTACGTAAAAATTGCTTAAGGCATGAAAATGAAATGTGATTTTTGTAAAATTTAGCCTTTCTGAAATCCAATCATTATAATATTTATCAGGGATATATTAAGTATTGTAACAATATATATTAAGTATGAAATTCGTATATACTTTTGTTTTTTATTAAAGAGTGGGTGAATAAAAAAATAATCAGCATTGTAAATAAAACTTAACAAAAACCGACGAAAAATTAAAGAAAAAAATAAACAATGCCGATAAATAAGTTAAGAAGCAAATAAAATACATAAGGAGTATAAAAATGGGTTTAGCAGCAAGTCAAGCAAGATTATTATCATTAGTAGCAAGAAAAAGTGATCTTGAATACCAAGGACAAGTAATTAATTCACGTCGTTTACAATTAGCATATAAAACAGC
>JAQVKX010000053.1 GCA_028694425.1 Candidatus Gastranaerophilales bacterium | reverse complement strand
GGTTTTTCAACCAAGAGGCTGACGGTATAATTTTAGAAGATGACTGCCTTCCTTCACAAAGTTTTTTTAATTACTCCGAAGAACTTTTGGACTATTACAAAGAGGATAAAAGAATTTGGCATATTTCCGGTGCGAATCTTTTAAGAACAACTGATTTGGAAGAAAGTTATTATTTTTCAAAACTTCAGCATTGCTGGGGGTGGGCTTGTTGGGCAGACAGGTGGCAAAGTTATGACTTTGATTTAAAAAATTATGACGAAAACGGTATAAAAAACTTTTCACAAGATAAATATGTTCAAAAATACTGGCTGGGTATCTTGAAAAAAATGCAAAATCACGAAATTGACACCTGGGATTATCAATGGACGTTAAAAATAGCTGAAAAAGGAGGCTTTTGTATAAACCCGAGCAAAAATCTTGTCTCAAACATAGGTTTTGAAGGGACTCATTACTCAGGTGCGACCGAAGATTTAAGATTAAATGCCGAAACTTATGAAATAGAAAAAATAATCCATCCTGTTCAGGTAGAAATCAATGAAACGGCAGTAGAATTGATTTATAAGGATGTTTTTTATATTGATAAGTTCAGAGATATTCTGCAATACATAAAAAGACGCCCGCTTTTTCTTTTTAGAAAAGATTTTTGGATGACATTCGGGTGATTTTTATGACAACATTAAGAAATATTAAAATGGATTTGTTCACTCAGTGTAAAGGTTTTCAAAAATTCCGTTATTTTTTTAAAAAAAATTAACAAAAAAAAATCTTCAGGTTGTTTAAAATAAATATTAGTGTAATGAGTCTTTAAGTATGCAAATCAGTAAGTTAAACGGCATCGTGTTAAAAAACGGTTATTGTACAAATAACCGAGTTAATTATGCACAAATTACACAAACCAATCCTCAAAGCCCCGCCGTTACAAAATTACCAAACTACGAACAATCCGTATCCTTTGGCAGAATGCTTGTAGAACCGCCCACGTTAACCAAAGCACAAAGAGAATTAGAAAAATTCCTCAGGATTTTAGATCCGGATGCAGAAAGTATTAGCAATACGGTTAGGTTAGCCGATAATAAACCCAGAGTAATTCTTGCAAAGGCTTTTATTAATTTATTATTAGGACATAAATATGATTTAAGTCAATTATCTTATGTTGATTCAGTAGTTGAATCAGCAAAAACGCCTCATCAGGCAGAAGTTAAAGCTGCAGTTGCAGAAGCCCTCTCCGAGATTGTAATGCCTAATGGTGACAGTATTCCTTTGGCTTGTGTTGCTGAAATTGCAAGATTCACAAGTAATTTAAGGCAAGCACTTGTAAAAGTTGCTTTAGTAGGAGAATTGGTTGAAGTTAATGATGAAGCAATAAAACTGGTCAGTGTAGTTAATAATAAAATCCAAGCAGAATTAGCAAAAAAACTTGCTTCTGCCCTTAAAGACGAAGAATATCCTCATATAGCGGTTTACAAAGCCAAAAATTTAATTAAGTTTGCCGACACAAGAGAGAAAGCGGTTTTAGTAGAGGCTCTGCTTAATTCAAGAAGTGAAGGAAGCAAATTATCTATTGAAGATATAAAAAGTATTGTCGATTCTTTAGAAACTCCTGAAGAAATGAGAAGTTTAAGGAAGTTTATAAAAGCAAAAGGTTTTAAGAAACCGAGCGTATTAGATTCAATTGAAACTCCGCCATCTTATGAAATAATTATCCCTTCAGGGCATCCGCACCGGACACAACTTCCAAAATCTCCTGTGTAATCGCCCATTGACGTGCTTTGTTGTAATCTATTGTTAAAATCCTAATCATTTCTTCCGCATTGTTTGATGCTGCAGACATTGCTGTCATTCTTGATGCAAGTTCGCTCGCCTGTGCTTCTAAAAGTGATTGATAAATAGTATTTGTAATATAAAGCGGTACCAACTTTTGCAAAATGCTGTGTTCGCTAGGTTCAAATATCATTATAGGGTCAAGTCCGCTTGCCTCAGCGGTTTCTTTTTTAAGATTTATCGGCAGCAAATCCCATTTTTGTGCTGAATATGACATCATATTTTTAAATTTTGTCGTAAAAATTTCAATCGTATCAATTGTACCTGCAATAAAACATTCCGCAAGGTCTTGTGCTATACACTCTGCACCGGCTGCAGAAACTTCATTTGCAACCTGTGTATAAGTCTGTAAAATCTCGACATCAAGCTCAGCTGTTTTTCTTTTTAATGCAGAAATACCTTTTTGACCTACAATAAAAAGTTTTGTTTTTATACCTTGTTCTTTATGAGCCTCAATTTGTTTTAAAACACTTCTGACAATATTTGCGTTATAAGCACCCGCTAAACCTTTGTTTGAGGTTATAACCAAAAGTCCTGCCATTTTTGTTTCACGTTTTTTTAACAGTTCCGGGTAATTCTCTATCGGATGTTTAATTTTTAGACCATCACTTGAATAACCGCTTACTGCAGCTAAAAGTTTTTTAAACGTTGCAATCAGTTCATCCGCAAAAGGTCTGCCTGCCTTCACTGAATTTTCAGCTTTTTTAACTTTTGCAGCCGCAACCATCTTCATCGCACGGGTAATTTTTTTAGTGTTCTCAACGCTTGCTATTCTGTTTTTTATATCTTTCAAGTTTGGCATTTTTTACCCTTTTTTTACGTCATGCTGAACTTGTTTCAGCATCTTACCGATGTACTACATTGGATAGATCCCGAACCAAGTTCGGGATGACAATATTAGTTTTACCCATTAAACTTTGTTAAAGCATTTTTTAATGCTTCTTTGTCTTCGTCTGTTAATGCACCGCCGTCATTAAGTCTTTGAACCAATTCCGGCATGTTTGCGTTAAAATAATCGAACCAGTCTTTTTTAAACGCCATAATATTCTTATTATCAACTTCGTCCAAAAGCCCTTCGTTCGCTGCAAATAAAATACTGATTTGTTCTGCAACACTTAAAGGTTGATATTGAGGTTGTTTTAAGACTTCCGTAAGTTTTTGCCCCCGCAAAAGCTGTTGTTTTGTTGCCTTATCAAAGTCTGAAGCAAATTGAGCAAATGCTTCCAGTTCTCTAAACTGTGCAAGGTCAAGTCTTAACTTACCCGCAACCTGTTTAATCCCTTTTGTCTGTGCGGCACCTCCAACCCTAGAAACCGAAATTCCGGGGTTAATTGCAGGTCTTATGCCCGAGTTAAACAATCCCGATTCCAAGAAAATCTGCCCGTCGGTAATCGAAATTACGTTTGTCGGAATGTATGCAGAAACGTCTCCCGCTTGGGTTTCAATAATCGGTAATGCCGTAATGCTTCCTCCGCCAAGTTCGTCCGATAGTTTAACCGCACGCTCAAGTAACCTTGAGTGTAAGTAAAAAACGTCTCCCGGATATGCTTCACGTCCGGGCGGTCTTCTTAAGAGCAAGCTCATTGCACGGTATGCTTGTGCCTGTTTAGTCAAATCATCATAAATTATCAAAACGTGCTTGCCTTGTTCTAAAAATTCTTCTGCAATCGCACAGCCCGCAAAAGGTGCAATATATTGAAGCGGGGCAGATTCATTCGCCGTTGCGGAAACTATAATTGTGTAGCCCATTGCACCATGGCTTTCCAAAGTCTTTGCAAGTTGTGCAACCGTAGACGCTTTTTGTCCGATTGCAACGTAAATACAAATTACATTCTGACCTTTTTGATTAATTATTGTGTCAATTGCAATTGCAGTTTTGCCTGTTTGTCTGTCACCGATAATTAATTCCCGCTGACCACGCCCGATTGGTGTCAAGGCATCAATTGAAGTTAAACCTGTTTGAAGCGGCTGATGAACTGATTTTCTTTTAACAATTCCCGGTGCAACTTTTTCAATAGGGCGAGTTTTTTCAAATTTAATATCACCTTTCCCGTCAATTGCTTCTCCCGTAGGACTTACAATTCTACCGATAAGCCCGTCACCAACAGGTACTGATGCAATACGTCCGGTCGTTTTAACCGTCAGACCTTCTTTAATATGTTGGTATTCACCTAGAATTACAACCCCGACATTGTCTTCTTCAAGGTTTAGTGTAATCCCAAGAGTTCCTTTGCCGTCTTGAAATTCTACAAGTTCGTTTGACATTACATTCCTGAGACCGTAAATCCTTGCAATTCCGTCACCAATCTCGAGTACCGAGCCGATATTTGAAATCTCGGTTTGAGCCTCATAATTTTCTATTTTACTTTTAATAATTGAACTGATTTCATCAGGTTTTATGCTCACCATATTTATTCTCCTTTTAAAAAATTATTGTATTTGTGAAAAGTGAAATGTAAAAAGTGAAATGATTTTTTTATTTCTTTTCACATTTCACATTTCACCTTATAATATTCTTGCTTAAATCTTCAAGTTTGTGCTTTAAACTCATATCTACTACATTATCACCGATTTTTATCACCAAACCGGCTATTATATCAGGATTTATGCTAAAATCCGGAATCACATTTTTCTTAAGTCTTTCCTCCAGTTTTATTTTTAACTTTTTTTTGGCTTCTTCGGTCATTTCGACTGCCGAAATAACCGTTACACGTGTAATGTTGTTTATATCATCAAGTGCTTTTTTATAAGAATTTACAACTTCCTCAAAAGCACCAAATCTGTTTTTATCAACCAATACCTTTAAAAAATTAATAATTAAAACATTAATTTCCTTTGAAAAAACTTTTTCAATAATCTCTTTTTTATCTTCAATTGAAATAAGCGGATTTACTAAAAACTCTTTTAAATCCTTAGATTGAGTTAAAATATCTTCGATTAAACTAAGGTTGTCACTTATTTTTTCATAAGTAAGCTTGCCCTCTTTGGCAATGTCCACAAGAGCTTGAGCATATCTATCCGCTATAAGTTCGTTTTTTGTGTTAACCATTTAAATTTAACCTGTCTAATTCTTCTATACTTTCGTTTATGTATTTTTCATGCAACGTCGGAGTCTGCTCCAATGTACTCTTGATATGTTTTTTTGCTGTCTCAACCGAAGCCAGGGAAGTACTTTCTGTTAATTTTGAAATAAGAAGCTTTTCTTCTGCTTCAATAACTTTTGTTGCATTGTTTTCAATACTTTCAATTTGTTTTTGGGCTTCGGATAAAATCTTTTGACTGATAACCTCGGCACTTTTTGTTGCATCTTCAACAATTACTTTTAATTCTTCACCCAAATTTTCAACAGCTTTTTCGGCACTCAAAAGCTCATTTTTGGCATCTTCATGATTTTTCTTCACTTCGTCCAGAATCTTAATAATTTTTTGCTGTAATGAGGTAATTATTGCATTTACGTTGATTTTTTTAAAAATCCAAACCAATATCAGCACAAAGATAATAAAGTTAAATGTGTTAGATTTAACAATTATATTCCATATTTGCGATATTGGTTCCAAGTTAATCATTTATTACCTTCAATTTTTGTTGGTGGGCAAGTATGCCCACCTTACAGATTCACGTCATGCTGAACTTGTTTCAGCATCTTATTAGTATACTAAATCGGGATGACTTCTTATCTTTCACCCAACACCTTTGCCGTAATTACCTCTGCGAGAGTTTTTGCCTCTTGGGACAAAACCTTTTGTGCTTCATCCGAAGATTTTTGTAATTCGCCTTTAGTACTTTCAACCTTCTGAAGGGCTTTTTGTTGGGCTTCAGACGTCATTGAAGTTTTTTGTGTTTTAACTTCTTCCGATTTTTCGGAAATGATTTTTTTAGCTTCATGTTTTATTTTTTCAAGCTTTTTAGCTTTGTCTTTCAAAATTGCTTCTGATTTTACTCTATGTGATTTAGCTTCTTCATTGGTATCATCAATAAATTTTTGTCTTTGGTCCACAACTTTTTGAAGCGGTTTATAAAAAATCGCATTCATTATGAACACAAAGACAATAAAACTTATTGCCGATACTATAAAAGTTGCGTTAAATTCCATTGTTTACTATCCAATCATTCCTGACAATTTTAGTGCAATAATCAATGCATAAATAGCACAAGCTTCTGCCAATGCTGCACCGACGAGGAAAAATCCTACCGCTTTGCCCGCAATTTCAGGCTGTCTTGAAATTGCATCCATTAAACCTTTTGTTGCAACCCCGATCCCAGCCCCTGCACCGATTGCCCCGAATCCGATTGCAATACCTGCACCTAATTGTGCTAAGTCCGAAATTGTTTTTACTTCTTCTGCTACCATGATTTGTTCTCCTTTTGTTATATTGTTACTCTTATTTGTTTTAGTGAGCAGTGAGCAGTGAACTGTGAGCTGATTTTTTCTGTTCACTGCTCACTGTTCACTCTAATGTTCCTCCGATGTCGCCGATGATATGTAAACTACCGTCAGCATTGTAAATACAAGTGCTTGGACTACGGCAACCAACAGTTCAAAAAACATTATCGGCAAAGGCAGTAAATATGCACACATGCCCAATAATGCCGAAATAAGTATTTCGCCCGCCAATATATTACCAAAAAGCCGAAGAGCTAAGGTTAAGGGTCGGGTTACCATTTCCAATATTTCTACCAAAAAAAGAATAAAACCCACAAAACTTATTTCATGAATAAAAAATCTGAGTTTTTTCTTCTTAAGTCCTGCAAAAACATAATAAATTAAAACAATAACGGCCATTGCCGCAGTTAAATTAATATCATTTGTCGGTGATGCCAACTCGCCATGCTTTAACTCAAAAAGTTTGAAAGGAATTTGTCCCATAAGGTTTGCCGTTACAATGAACAAAAACAAAGAAGCAACCAGCGGAATATGTTTTCTGCCGTCATGCCCAATCATGGAATCTGTTAATTCCCAAAAAAATCCCATTAAACTCTCTATAAAGGCTTGAATTCTTGAAGGAACCAATGTTAACTTTCTTGTGGAAATTAACGCACAAACAACAAGAAAAATCATGGCTGCCCACATTGTTAACAATGTGTCCATGTTGAAACTATAATTGCCTATATGCGTTATCCAATGCCCTGCTTCGCTCATTCTCCCCTCTCTTTGAACTTATTTTATCATATATTTTAAATAGGGCAAATAATTTATTTAGCTTATAATTTTAAAATGAATATTATTAAATTTAAAAAGTTAAATTCAACAAATAAGTATGCAAAAGAAAACCTTGAGAAATTAGCGGATAGGACAATAATTTCTGCTGAAATCCAGACAAACGGCTATGGACGATTTGAACGTCCTTGGATTGATTTGGGCGGAGAAAATATTTACATGACCTTTGTTTTAAAACCTTCCAAAAAATTTTCCCAAGAACATATCTGCTTAACAATTCTTCTTGCGGATTGTTTATGTGAGAAACTGGAAGAGATGGGCTTAAAGCCTGAAATTAAGCCGCCAAATGACGTTTTAATAAATGGTAAAAAAATCTCGGGGATTTTAGCGGAAAGTATTACAAAAGGTGAAAAACTAAAGGGAATTGTTTTGGGAATAGGGATTAATCTCAATGCTTCGCCGGACAATTTTGACAAAATAGATAAACCCGTAACATCACTTAACATTGAACTCGGAAAAAAGATTAATAAAGAAAAATTTATGCAAGAACTTATTGAAATATTTTTTGATGACTATAATTTTTGGTTAAACGGATGTTAAAAGTGACTAAATAAATAAGGCATGGAATAATCTCAAAATTATAGGTTTTGGAATTTTTCCGCAGGCTCACTCACTTTTTACACTCAATTATTTTTTCATAAGATAACTCAATGTTGTTCCTCAAATCTTCGTCTGATTTGGCTAATTGTACCAATTCTTCAATGATTTGAATTGTTTCATCATAAGAGTTTCTGTATAATAAAATATTCACACCGACTTTAATGGCTTGAGCAGCATGAAGAGTGAAAGGTGAAGCAAAATTTTCCATTTCACATTTTACTTTTTGCTCTTTACTTTTTGCTTCGTTCAACGCTCCCATAACCATGTCATCCGTAATCACAAGTCCTTGATAATTTAATTTTTCCCTCAAATACCCAATGGCATTCTTACTCAAAGATGCGGGGATTTTTTCTTTGTCAAAGGCAGTGCAATGAAGGTGTGCAACCATAACCATCGGAGACGGAACTTCCTTAAAAGGTTTAATGTGGATTTTTTCCATCTCTTCAAGCGGTAAATCAATTGTAGGCAGGGCAATATGGCTGTCAACACTTGCATCACCGTGTCCCGGGAAATGTTTTACACAAGGAATTATTCCGTTTTCTAAATAAGTTTCGACAACAATTTTGCCGTATTTTATAACTTCATCCGTATTGTCGGAAAAAGCCCTTTCGCCTATTATGGGGTTATCAGGATTGGTGTTTACGTCCAAAACAGGTGCAAAATTTAAGTTTATACCAAGTTTTTTTAATTCTTTTGCGATTTTATCTGTTTGTTCTTTTAAAAATTTTTCGCCTTTTGCGGCAGCAAATCTTGGGCTTAAATATTTTTTACCGCCGAAAATATTTTCTGTTCGCTCAACCCGTCCGCCTTCCTGATCTATGGACAAAAAAGGATTGATTTTGCATTCGGATTCAATATCTTGGATTAAAGTTTTAAATTGCTCCGGAGATTGAATATTTTGAGTAAAAAATATAACACCGCCAAGACCTTCATTAAGCACATTAACAAGATTTGGGTTATCGGAAAGATTTTCTCCCTCAAGCCCTAAAATAAACATCTGATAAATTTTATTTATTAACTTTTCACCCATTTACCCCTTCACCCATTTACCCCTTCACCTAAATATCATACATTTAATTGAGGTCAAAAATCAATAGTTTGTGTAATATATAAGTAAAAGTAGGATTTTGGGGATTATGATGAAGAAATTATTATTGTTGTTTTTATTGTTAACACTTGTGGGTGTTATTTTTAGTATTGAAACAGTTGAGGCAAAAAAATCCAAAGGCGGGATTTCCGAAGAAGAAATGACCACTATGTCGACAAACGTTGATAACTTAACAAAAAAAATGTATGCCAACGGACTTTTTTCACCTCAAGACAACGAAAATTTAATTGATATAAAAATTAAACTTGATAACCAGATGTTGATAGCACCTGATCTTTCACTTGCGCCTTTATATTTTAAAGTCGGAGTACTTTATAAATCAAGGGATATGAAAAATGAGGCAATTGACTGTTTTCAGACTATTTTAGAGAATTTTGCAGACACTGCACTTGCACCAAAAGCCGCAGCACAGCTAAAAGCTATGGGTGTTGAAGTAAAAGCCCCTGAGAAGAAACAAGAAGGCGAATAGAAGAAAAAATAAAAAAGAAGCAAAAAGTGAAATGTGAAATGGAAAATGGAAAATGGAAAATGGAAAATGGAAAAGCCAAGATTGATTATGATAAATATTCGACCTTGACACCCCTCTCCTCTAATCCTTACCTATCACAAAACGATACTCAATCGTTTTGTTCGGCAGAGTCGTAAGGGGAGAGGAAGACTAATTATTTTTGTAATATAAATGGGAAAACGGAAAATTTCTCCTCACGCTTTATGCTTCACCTTTAAAAATTTTTCAGCTTTTTGACTTCTTTTAACCTTTCACATTTTACTTTTTCCTCTTTCCTGTTATAATTTTTTCATTCAAGGAGAAAAATTATGACAGATTGTATTTTTTGCAAAATCATTAGCGGGGAAATTCCGGCCGATAAACTTTTTGAAAACGATTATGTTATAGCAATAAATGACATTAATCCTAAAGCAAAAGTTCATGCATTGGTTATCCCTAAGGTTCATATTGATTCTCTGAACGAACTGGAAGATGAAAAACTTATGTCCGAAATTCTCAAGGCAACAAAGGAAGTCGCAAAGATTAAAGGTGTAAAATCCTATCGCCTACACGTAAATGTTGGTAAAGAAGAAGGTCAAATCGTTTTCCATCTCCATTTTCATGTTTTGTCAAACACTATAAAGTGAATGGTGAATGGTGAATAGTGAATGGTTAACTTCTCACTTCTCACCTCTTACGTCTCACTGAATTGAGGAGCGGATTAATGAGCGAACAATTTTACACAGAAATTACACCGGCGGGTTTTGGAATAGCAATTAAACAAAAAGAAGTGCTTTTTTCGCAACAATCAGAATTTCAAAAAGTTGAAATTATTGATACTAATTCAACTTTGGGAAAAATTTTAACTCTGGACGGTCTGATGATGACAACAGAAGGTGATGAATATTTTTATCACGAAATGATTGCACACATCCCGATGATGAACCACAAATGCCCTAAGTCAGTGCTGGTAATCGGCGGCGGAGACGGCGGAACGGTCAGGGAAGTTTTAAAACACAGTACTGTTGAAAAAGTAGTTCTCTGCGAAATCGATGGAGTTGTGATTGACGCATGCAAAAAATACTTGCCCGCAATCGCAGGAAAGTTAAGCGATTCACGTGTAGAAATCCTTGTAAAAGATGCCAT
Organism: Candidatus Gastranaerophilales bacterium; assembly: GCA_028694425.1. GTDB lineage: Bacteria > Cyanobacteriota > Vampirovibrionia > Gastranaerophilales > Gastranaerophilaceae > JAQVKX01. The sequence goes on along the minus strand of JAQVKX010000053.1, from coordinate 2,404 downwards.
AGAATACATCAAAGACAAAGAAAATGAGTTTGATGTTGTTCTGATTGACAGTACAGACCCGATGGGTCCGGGAGAAGGACTATTCACGGAAGAGTTTTATACTAATGTCAAAAAATCTCTAAAAAAAGGGGGGATTGTTTGTGCACAGTCTGAATCCCCCGTTGTTAACAAAGAAGAGATTAAAAAGATGTATAATTTGTTAAAAAAGGTTTTTCCTATTACTTCAACCTTTACATCACCAATCCCGACTTATCCGGGCGGGTATTGGGCATGGGCGTTTTGTTCAATCAACGTCGAACCGCTTTCCTACATTGACGAAAAACGCTGTGAAGAAATTACAAAAACCTGCAAAATTTATAATAAGGAATATCACTCGGCACGCTTTGCACTGCCAAACTTCTTAAAAGAAATATTATGAGCAATATTTTAAAAAAATACGGGTACTATTTGATTTTAGCGGTTATTTTTGCCCTCGGATTTTTTTTGAGGCTTAAATGGCTTATTGCAAACCCGTCTTTTTGGGATGATGAATGCTCAATTGCCTGGAATGTCGTTCATAAAAATTATTCGGATTTTTTTTCGGTCTTGGCTTATACGCAAGTAGCACCGCCGTTTTTTATGATTACGGCTAAATTTTTCACAAAAATATTCGGTGTAAGCGACTTTGTGCTGAGATTAACCCCGTTTTTGTTCGGGATTTTATCAATGATAATGTTTTTGCTTGTTTCTAATAAACTTTTTGAAAATAAAATAACAGTAGTAATAAGCAACCTGATTTTTTCCATAAATCAGGCTCTTGTTAACTATTCGTCTGAATTTAAACAATATTCCTGTGATGTATTCTTTACACTGCTGTGTTTTTACCTGTTTATTAATCTTTTAGGCAAATCATCATTTAGAAAAAATCTTGCTTATGCATTTATTTTCTCAATTTCGCTTTGGTTTTCTTTTGTATCGGTATTTATAATAAGTGCGGGGTTGCTTGTAATACTTATTAAACAGCTAAAAGAAAAAAGCTTTAATCTCAAAAACTTTTCTGCTTTGCTTTTTCCGATTTTTGCCAACTGTATTTTTTATTTATGGTTTTATATAATAAAAACTTATACCGAAAACATTACGGAATTAAACAATTACTGGGCAAACAGTTATATTGCAAGGGATTTTTCAAACTTGGGAATGTTGTTAAAAAATGTCATAAACTATTTTATGTTCCCTTCAAACTTTCTTCTTTTAATAGTTTTGGCAATGGTAATCGGGTTAATTGTGCTTTTTAAAAAAAGGTTTTATTTAACTTTGATTTTGACTTTAACTGTTGTATTTGAAGGTTTTGCATCATGGCTTGGGCTTTATCCGTTTGAAAAAAGGGTTGTTTTGTTTTTGCTGCCGATTGTTTTAATCTTCATTTCGGCAATTTTTGAACTTTTTAATCCGAAACAAAAACTAAAATCAGCAGTGGTTTCTCTTTTATTTATTTTAATATTTTTTCAATCTTTTGTGTATTGCAGGGCATACATTAAAACTCCAAAACCAACACGTGGTTATTATTCCAGAGAAATGATGGAAGTAATGTTATCTAAAATAAAACCGGGCGATATTATTGTCGTCAATAGGTATTCAAGAACGGATTTTGCTTATTATGCAACATATCACAAGATAAAAAATAAAGTAATCCAGGAAGGTCAAACAGGCAACAGACAAGCATTTTTAAATTCGCTTAACCCCGGATATTACTGGTTTTATATGCCTTTTGGACCATCACCTACTTATGACAAATGGTTTGCGGATAAAAAAAGACACGTTTTGTTTGAATTAAACGGAAACGGTTACCCGAGTAAGATGGTTTATCTAAAAAGTGATTAGGTTTTTATATAAGAGTCTGCAAAAAAATTCCGGAATTTACAATTGTGAAATTTTTTCGCAGGCTCTTATTATTTAATACAACGTACGTGATAAATTTCACGAGCCTTAGTATATTGTACAAAGCCTTCACTAAGAACAAAACATCCACGATAAGCTTTGGAAACATCATATTCGGTTGATGACCAGTAGCATCCTGACATCGATAACAAACTTTTAATCCCTAAATTTTTCTTTACTAAATTGAATATTGTTAATAATTCTGTGTATGTAGGAAGATCCCAACCCATATCGCTACAAACTTTTTTTGCTCCAGCCCAATAATTATTATTTTCTGTATAAGGTGCTTCACTTATTGGTGAAAAACTTACATTCGCCTTTGAAACACACATGCTTCCGACTTGAACACAATCATCATCACCCAGTACCGCATTGAGTTCGCCGATATCTTTTCCGACAACGTTCGGTTTTTGGTTGCCGTTTATGTCGTAAACTATCGCAACACATGCCGTTGTGTTGCCGGGGATGAAGCTTTTGCCCGTGCTTC
>JAQVKX010000052.1 GCA_028694425.1 Candidatus Gastranaerophilales bacterium | reverse complement strand
AAGATAAAGTCTCTTCCTTAATTGGCGGGAAGTTACAAATTTCCCCTCTGTTCCCGCAAAAGGGCTGTCGTTTACAGAAAAATTCATCTGTAAAGTAGGTTCGTCAATGTGAATTAAAGGAAGGGCGACAGGGTTTATTAAAGGGCAAATGGTTTCGCCGATTTGAATGTCTGAAAACCCGGCGACACCAACGATATCGCCTGCTTCGGCTTCTTCTGTTTCAACCCTGCCTAGATCCTTAAATTCGTATAATTTTGTAATTTTTCCGCGTTCTTGTGAACCGTCTGCTTTTACTACACAAACTTGGTCTTGAGATTTAATAACTCCGTTAACAACACGTCCGATGACAATCCTTCCGACATATTCATTATAATCCAATGTTGTCGCTTGAAATTGAAGCGGTTTTTCTATATCGCCGCTCGGAGCTTTAATATTTTCTAAAATACAATCCAGAAGCGGAATTATGTCTTTTCTTTCGTCGTCCAAATCTCTTATTGCAAATCCCATCAAGCTGCTTGCAAAAATAAAAGGGAAATCAAGTAAATCTTCCCTATCTGTCAATTCAGTAAATAAATCAAAAACTTTATCCAATGCAGTAAGGGGTTCTGCTCCTGTTCTATCTATTTTGTTAATGACGACAATAATTTTAATCCCTAATTCAAGAGCTTTTGAAAGCACAAACCTTGTTTGAGGCATAGGACCTTCGGCAGCATCAACAATTAACAAGGCTCCGTCAACCATCCCTAAAACACGTTCGACTTCTCCGCCAAAATCTGCGTGCCCCGGAGTATCGACAACATTAATCTTACAATCTTTGTAAGTTATCGAGATATTTTTGGATAAAATTGTAATTCCGCGTTCACGTTCCAAGTCATTGCTGTCCAACACACACTGCTGAACAACCTGATTTTCTCTGAATACTCCGCTTTGTTTCAACATACAATCGACCAAGGTTGTTTTTCCATGGTCAACGTGAGCTATTATAGCTATATTTCGTAATTTTTTATCTTCTTTTTTCATTTTTCCCAAGTCAGCTTAGAATAGTGTAAATCTTAAACTATTATTCTAACGTAAATGAAAAATGATTTCAAGGAGGGGTAAATATTACAAAAACTTAATTTATCGGATAAAGGTAACAAAATTTTTTTTGTTCTGTTTTTATACCTATATAATGGAAATGAAAAAAATATGCTTGTAAATGTAATAACTCCTAAAATCTATAATCAACCAATTTTGCCTGAGTGGAATAAGGAAAATAATCAACCTAAATTAAATCCTGCCCTGAGTAATTCAAATGCTTTAATGTCACAATTGAGTTTTATGGCGGCAACAAATGCCGTTAAATCCGGCTTTGGAGCAGTTTTAGATTGTTTACCTGCTTCATATCGTGAAAATCTTGTTCCAATCAAAGTTGGGGAATGTACTATACTAGGAAGAAGGGGTTCAGATGATAATACAGTAATTGGTAAAATAATGTTATTAGATACTCCAATGGGTTTTGCTGATGCAATAATAGCTTTAGCAAAAAAAATTACTGATTTTGAAAGAAAATTCAGGAAAATACCCTCAACGGTGGGAGACTTATCTCAAGGTCTAAATGATGTAGATCTGTGTTTATACCATACAAGTTTTGATTACTATCTAAAGGCTATTAGAAAGCAACCTGAATTAAAAGATATACAAATTAGAGGGATTATAGGACAAGGAGGAAGCAGTACCGCTTTTTTAACCGCTAATAATACAGTAGTCAAATTATCCCCATTCAGAAATTTCCCGCTTGAAAAAGCATTTATAGAAGAAGTAGATATACCTGTTTTAGATAGTTATGTTATAGACACGCCACCTTTAGAATTATATGTAGCTCATGTACCTTTTGCCAAAGAGGCTTCAATTCTAGGAGTTTCTGATGAAGATTTTTTAGGTATCTTCAATCAATTTAGGCAGAAAATAAATCCTTACAGTTTTGATATAGATTTTGGACCTGAAGCATGCCATAAAAAGCAAGTTGGTTTTTTGGCAGGAAAACCATATCTTTTGGATCCTGAGTGTATAGTTAGACCCGGATTTAACAATTTTTTCCATCCTTCAAGTTTACTCAGAAATTTCTAGGCACTGTTAACAAAGCTTTATGCTATGTGCTGTCCCTCCCTTGCGGAGGGACCGAAATCTTTGATTTCGAGGGAGGGTAAAAAACTTTGATTTTATTACATTTTTATACCCCTTTGTTAACACTGCCTAGTTTAAACATAATTTACATTTTAATCTGCGTAATTACACCATGGATTTTGTGTGTAGGCAGTTTGTAGAAGCTTACGAAAGTCGGGGTGATTTTCTTTATTATTGAGAAAATATGCCAGAATAAATTATTTGTTTCTATATCCTCAACTCCGTAAAAAATAGCTTTTTCTTCTATATCAAGTGCTTTTAAAACTTTTTCCAGCCTGAAAACTTCCATGTATCCTACTTCAATTGTCAGGATATTCAATCCTTGGGCAACTTGTTCCAAATTATAATGAAGCCCGAACGCTCCGCTTGTTTTGTTGACCTGAACAAAAATATTTTCCGTATAAATAATGTTATTCATAAACATTGTTTGAACAATATAAGGCGGAACTTTTTCGATACCTCTTGCAAAAAATAAGGCTTTGCCTTCAATTTTGCTTGTAACAGGATAAAGTTTATCATATTCCTGCAAAAATTCTTCTTTATCCATCAATTTTATCGATTTGAACATAGTCTCTTGACCTTTGATATACAGGACTATCAAGGCAAGAGGGAAAGAAGCTATTATTAAAGACCAGTAAGCACCCGTATGTATTTTTGAAAGTGCTGCTATTAAGTATGAAAAATCTATAACAAACAAGCCTAAAGTTATCAGAAAATGGAAATATTTTTTTCTTAAAAAGAAAATAGTTGCCATTAATGTAATGGTTATATTAAAAGTGCCGATTACAGCTAATCCGTATGCTGAAGCAAGTTTTGAAGATTCTTGAAATATTAAAATAATAACAATTACAAAGAACAGCAAAAACCAGTTGGCTGTTCCGATATAAATCTGGGAATTAATTTTCTCTGAAGTATAATCAACCTTGAACATTGGCAATATTCTTGTGTTTATCCCTTGATAGACAATTGCAAAAAGACCGCTAATCATTGCCTGAGATGCAATAATTGTTGCGAAAATGCTCGTTAATAGAAACGGGATATAGAGTAAATGTGATTGTGATAAAACCATAGAAAATAATAAATTCTGTGCTTCAGGGTGTCTTATTAAAAAAGCACCTTGCCCCAGATAACTTATTACAAGAGCACAAAAAACAATATACCAAGCATAAACAATCGGTTTTCTTCCTAAATGACCCATATCTGCATAAAGTGCTTCAGCTCCTGTTACGCAAAGAATAACCTCTGCTAAAACAAAAAATCCTGCAAGTCCGTTGTGCAAAATAAAATTTATTCCCTGTAGCGGATTAAAAGCCAACAAAACGCTATTAGACTCCATAATCGAGTGGACACCTGACAGCCCCAGAGCTAAAAACCAAACAACCATAATCGGACCGAACATTTTCGAAACATTTTCGGTACCTTTTTTTTGGATAGAAAACAGGCTTATCGCTATAACGAGAGTTATAACAAGAACTGCATATTGCGGGATATGATTTAAATGCGGGATTAATTTTAAACCTTCAACCGCAGATAAAATACTTATTGAAGGGGTTATAACACTGTCGCCGATTAACAAAGAAATACCGATATAAGTCAGAAAAGAAAAGAAAACAATCGGGCGTGAACTTTTTAAGAGTTTTCGTAAGATTTCGTTAAGAACGATTGTTCCGCCTTCGCCTCTTTTGCTTAAACTCATTGCAAGCCAAGTATATTGTACGGTTACGATTAACAAAAGCGACCATACAATCAATGACAAAACGCCGATAACATTTTCCTCTGTAACTTTTGTGGTTAAAAATATTACCGTAAGTGTATAAATAGGACTTGTCCCGATATCTCCAAAAACTAATCCCATTGCCTGGATTATATTTTTCGCCGAAGTTTTCAATTCGCTCATGGACATAACTTTATAACAAAAAAACAAAAAATCAAGTCATATGTAAAATAGTGAATAGTGAATAGAAGTTGAACAGTCGAAAAGTGAAAGGTTTTAAAAGTGAGCGGTGAGCAGTGAACAGTGAGCAGAAGCTTTCCTTCTTTCCCTCCTTCCCTCCTTCCCTCCTTCCCTCCTTCCCTCCTTCCCTCCTTCCCTCTTGTCTTCTTGCCTTTTTACCCTTTTATCTTTTCCCTTTTTTATCACCTTACAAACTAAGCTTATACCCCCCGCCGTAGATTGTTTCAATGTATTTTTTACCATTGGCGATTTTATCGATTTTTGTCCTTAAATGCCTTATATGAACCCTAATAGTATCTACTTCATCGTCAGGAGCATATCCCCAGATCTCGCTTAATAATTTTGCCGAAGAAACCATGCTTCCGTGGTTTTGGAACAATAAATTAAAAATATCAAACTCAATTGGCGTTAATTTAGCCTCTTTATCGTGAATTTTTACCGAATAAGTCTCGGGAATAAGCGTAATTTCACCAAGTGTAAGAATTTCTTTTGTAGCAACAGACTCCGGGATTTGGTTTGAGCGTTTTAAAATTGCCCTTAGTCGAACTTTTAATTCCTCTATTTCAAAAGGCTTGACCAAATAGTCATCTACGCCGATATCAAACCCTTTTACTTTGTCATTAAGTTGAGAAAGAGCAGTAAGCATTAAAATCGGAATATTTTTTGTCGAAAGGTTTTGCCTTATACGTTGTGCAACAGTATAACCGTCAACCTCCGGCATCATGACGTCTAAAATTATTGCATTGGGAAGTTCTTGTTTTGCAAGTGCAAAACCTTTAATACCGTCAAACGCTTGAATTACCCTGTATCCTGCAAGTTCAAGATTCACTTTTATTAACTCGTTTATCGTCTTTTCGTCGTCTATAATCAGAATTTTGTTCATATTTATACCACTTTATGAAATCTTTCTTTATTAAGTTACTAAGCAATGTTAACAAAGCTTTATGCTGCGTGCTGTCCCTCCCTTGCGGAGGGACCGAAATCTTTGATTTCGAGGGAGGGTATTCTTTTCCCCTTTCCCTTTTTCCTTTTCCTTTTTTTGCATTGCAAGCTCAGGATTTTGTATCTCCTCAAGCCTTTCTCGTCCGATTTGTGCCAACCATAACTTAATAGGCTCAGCTTTCTTACTTGGAATTGATTGTATAATCCTTAAAAGTCCTTCATTATTGGCACAGTCGGTTTTGTAAAATTTTCCGTCTTTAGCTTTTAGTTTGAACTGTCCGAAATTTGAGGATAGTTCAATAGTCCCGTCTAATTTCAGTTGTCCGCAAAATTCGGACAACTGAGGTTCACGTTTTTTTATATCTGCCCAATATTTTCTCGGACGAGGGGTTTCCGTAAGGATTTCAATTATATCCACAACAGAATAAAACCACTCGCCTTCATGCCATATACGGCGAATATTTTTGTCTTCAAATAAGATTACTTGGTACCTTTGTTCAGGTAAATTCTTGTTTTTAGCCATACAAAAATTTTATATCAAAAATTTCAAAAAACAAAATTAACAAAAATTAATAAAATACATTGTTTAAAGGACTTATTATAAAGGGTTTTTGGATATATTTATGTTAAAAATTATTAAAAATTTTTTTATTATACGCAATAATTACATTTTTTTTGATTTTTATAGTAATATGTTTAATGTTACGAAAAGTTTCGGTTTGTATAGTACACACACCATAAGGAGGCACATGAATTGGAAATAACTTCACCTTTCACCAGTATGAACAAAAATGGAAAAACACAAACACATTTAGGTCAGCATGTTTTGGCGGAATTTTTTGAATGTGACCCGAATATTTTGAATAATGTATCGATGGTCGAAAAATCAATGATTGAAGCGGCACTGGAATGTGGTGCCACGGTTGTTCAAAAGTGTTTCCATATGTTTAATCCATACGGTGTGAGCGGAGTTGTTATAATTGCAGAAAGCCACCTTGCAATACATACCTGGCCTGAATTAGGTTATGCTGCTGTAGATTTGTTTACTTGCGGCGACAAATGTGACCCCAAAATCTCTTATGAATATTTAAAAAAGAAATTTAATTCAAAAAATGCATCCTTTCAAGAGTTAAAAAGAGGTATTATTGACGAAGAAACCCAAAGAGTTGCCCAAATACCTTTTGAACTTGTTCAGTGTTAATTTTTGATTTTTGAAACGCCAAAGAATTCATCATTTAGAATTGCGTTGCGTGCGTTCTTCATAAAATCAATCAGAAATTGAGTGTTGTGGATTGACAGCAAAATTGCAGCTGTGGCTTCGCCGCAGCGGTAAAGATGCCTTATATAAGCACGGGAATGGTTTTTGCAGGCGTAACATTGACAATTTTCGTCTAAAGGTCTCGGGTCTTTTTCAAATTCTTTATTTTTAATTATTTTTCTGCCTTCGCTCGTGAAAAATGAGCCATGACGGGCGTTTCTGGTTGACATTACACAGTCAAACATGTCAATACCGTGCGAAATCCCGTCAAGTAAATCCCCAGGAGTTCCTACTCCCATTAAATATCTCGGTTTATCTTTCGGCAAAAGCGGTGCCGTAATATCTACAATATGATTTTTCATCTCACGCGGTTCCCCGACGCTTACGCCACCTATTGCATACCCCACAGAATCAAATGAAGAAATAACTTTCGCACTTTCTGTTCTTAAATCATCAAAAAACGCCCCCTGAACAATCGGGAAAAGTGCTTGCTTGGGGTTTTTGTGTGTGGCAAAACATCTTTCAAGCCAGCGGTGGGTTCGCTCCATTGCTTTTTTTGCTTCTTCATAACCGCAAGGATAAGGTGCACATTCATCAAACGCCATAATAATATCTGCTCCGATGTCTTCTTGAATTTTCATGGATATTTCAGGGTTGATAAAGTGTTCTTTTCCGTCTTTGGGGTCTTTAAATTTAACACCGTCTTCTGTAATTTTTCTTAAATGCGAAAGTGAAAAAACCTGAAAGCCTCCGGAATCCGTTAATATAGGCTTGTGCCAATTCATCCAGTTGTGAATACCGCCGAAACTTTTTATTAATTCTGTCCCTGCTCTAAGGTAAAGATGATAAGAATTTGCAAGGATAATTTGTGCTCCGGTCTGCTCCAAGTGGTAATTTGTGAGCATTTTAACAGTAGAATTAGTCCCGACAGGCATGAAAACAGGGGTTTCGATATCGCCATGCGGAGTGTGCAAAACACCGGCACGGGCACCGGTGTTTTTGCATTCATGTATTAATTCGTATTTAAAAAATTCAGAATTCATTTCTTATACTCATTTTAAGCCTAATTCTTCATGAAAATATTGCAATGTTGAGATTTTATAAATTTGAACGGAACGGAATTGCAAAGCTTTGACAAAAATATATATCTCATAACTTCCTTCTTCTAATAAAAATAAAAACTCCAATTTATTATACAATAAAAGGGAGCTTTCTTCTAAATAAGGCTTTTTTTATTTTATTCTTCTCGCGACCCTACGAGAAGTATCTTCTATTTTATTATAACATATTTTGTTTGTTTTTCAAGGTGCTTAATTGTTGTTTTCAGAATTCATTTTTCATAATTAATTCAAGCATTGTATCCCAGCCGTCACAGATTTCTTCCGGCGTAAAGTATAAACCGATTTCTCTCTCGGCACTTTCTTTACTGTCAGAACCGTGAACGGTGTTAAATCTCATAACTTGGGCGAAATCACCTCTGATTGAGCCGACTTCGGCATCATCGGGATTAGTTTTTCCCATAAATTTCCTGACTCCCGCTATAGCGTTTTCGCCTTGCAAAACCATTGCAACTATCGGTCCGCTCGTAATAAATTTTATAAGCCCCTCGTAAAAAGGTTTGCCGACATGCTCTGCATAATGTTTTGCAGCTAATTCATTTGAAACTTGCAGCATTTTTAAACCGACTATTTTATAACCTTTATCTTCAAATTTTGTTAAAATACGTCCTATTAAACCTCTTTTAACTCCATCGGGTTTAATTGCGACAAATGTTCTTTCTTCACTACTTAACATAAATCCCCCTCTTTTATTACAGCTTGAATTAAATCATAAAAACGATTTTGTGTCAAAACGTGAAACGTGAAAGGTTATATTAAGTGAGCAGTGAACAGTGAGCGGAAAATAAAAACCACACCTCTACGCCTCTTGCCTTCTTTACGGTTTCCTGTTTACATTTCACATTTCACCTTTCACGTTTCACCTATATTAATGATTGTTTTTTGTTTCAAACATGTTATACTGTATAACAAAACGAAAGAAGAGGTGAAAGAAATGAGCGAAAAAAATAATTCTATCAGCTTTGGTTTAGGGCTTATAGCAGGCGTTATAGGCGGAATTATTACGGGCGTTTTGTATGCACCAAAACCCGGTGAAGAATCCAGAAAAGAACTTAAGGAGGTAATCACTGACTTGAGAGAAAAACATTCACCGGAGATCAAAGAAGCAAAAAAACAGGCTTTGGAATCAATTGATTTAGCGAAATATAAACTTGAAAGACAATACAGAAAATTAACCCATATGCTCAAATCAAAGAAATTACGTAAAGCAAAAGAACTTGAAGATACCGAATACGATTTAAATTAAAAAGATAGGAAAATAAATGGAGACATCACAAATAGTTTTAAATCAAGGACTGACGTTTTTAGTAGTCGCAACCGGAATAATATTAATTCTGGTCGGCGGATTTCTTATAAAATTATTGATAGATTTATCTAAGTTGACAAAAAATTTGGATGAGACAACAAGCATTGTTAAAGCTGAAGTAGGACCGACTTTGAAAGAATTTAACGATGCATTAAAAAGTATAAGTTCAATAGCACAAAATGCCGATAAACAAGTAGACAGCCTGACAAAGTTTCTTGAAAGCGTAGTCGGGGCAAGTGCCTTAGCGTTCACCCGTGCAAAAAATTTCTCGGGAGGGCTTCTCAAAGGACTTGTTAAAGGTTTGGCTACGGTTATAAAATTATTTTATAAAAAGTAAGATGGATTTTCCATCGATATAAAAAACAAGGAGAAAAATATGTCTGCAGGTAGATTTTTAGCCGGCTTTATTGTCGGAGGTGCACTTGGTGCAATAGCCGGAGTGCTTCTTGCACCTCAATCAGGCGACGAAACAAGAGGATTATTGACTGATATGTCAAAAGATGTTGCCGAAAAAACCGATAAAACAGTGAAAGAAATTCAGGATAAAGCTGACACCGTTGTTTCTGATTTGCAACAAAAAGGTGAAGAAATTATAGAAAAAATCCAATCAATTATAAATAAACAAAAAAACGAACCCCAAGAAAGCTAAAAGAAAAAGGGAAAGGGTAACAGGGGAGAAGACAAGATGCGTGGATGCGTAGATGCGTAGAAAACAAAACTTTTCACCCATTCACCCATTCAACTTCTTCTCACCTCTCACTTTTCACTTACAAAGTTTTATTCCAAAGATAGTCAGACTTGGGTTTGTGCCGAGTTTAAAACGTATAATTTTTTTGATATCAAACAGTAAAAAAGGCAAAATAATTTTTTTGTAAAAGCTTAATTTTAAATGCTTTGGTTCTTCTTGTATAAAATTAATTATATTTTTTTTCTCAGTTAACCACTTTTGATAACCTTTTTGCATAAATTCAAAGGTATTACGTTGAATTTGTTCTATATCGGAGATTTTTACAGGCTGCGGAAAATTAAAATTACAGAGTATTCCTGTTTCACCGTTTTTGATGTATTCATTCATTGTCGGTTTGTTATTTGCAATAACAAGTTTTCCCATTGCCATTGCCTCTAAAAAGCTCATTCCTATCCCTTCTGTGTACCTTGGTGCAATGTAAATCCCTTTGTTTTTTATCAGATTTATTAAATCTTCTTTATCTTCAAACCAATTACTGTAAGTTATTTGCAGATTTTTTTCATCCTCTTTATAAGGTGTAACAAAAAGTTTCCCCGGATCAGGAACTTTGTGAATGTGTAATTTTATATCTTTATTTTTAAACAGTTTCTTTACTGTATTAATATTAATATTGGTAAATCTTTGCCATAAAAATACTTCATTAGAATTTCCGGGTGAAAATTCTTTCGGCTCGGGAAAGTATTGGACATAGATTGAATTAAACCCTATTTTTTTAAGTTTTCTGTGTAAAGTTAGCGAAAAACTTACTATTTTAATATCCTTACATAAATACCATTTGTTGAAATGCCATTTTTCAACATGGTCATACATAGGCAAATACACAATATTTTTATTGGTAATTTTTTTAATGTTTCCTTCATCAGGGAACATCTGAAATATTACAACAGCCTTATAATCATTATTTAAAGCTTCCCAATTTATTTTTTTTCCTGTTTCCCATTCTTCATCAAAAAGAAGTTCCACATCATAAAATTCCTGCAATAAATCTGCAAAAAAATCACAGGAGCGAGTTTTTCTATGATAAGAATGGGCAATTAATGCAACTTTTTCTCTCAATTTTAACCTCTTAAGGGATAACTAATAATTTAAATCTTAACATAAATATTTTTTATTTTTTTGTTTTCTAACCGGTAGACCATTTTAATTAACAACTACTTAATATATAATTTAAAAATGTTAAAGCCAAGCGTTAAACGAGGATTAATGCTAGATTTCATCCCTGATGAAATAATTTGTCCTGCACAAGTTAATCCTGACCGTATTTTAAATTTTAATAATAAAAATATAAAGCAAGGTGATATTGTTTATATTATATCACGTGAGTTAAGACTTGAAGACAATTGGGCATTTGTTTTTGCTTTTGAATTAGCACAAAAATATAATAAAAACCTGAAAATTATAATTAATTTGCCAAAATTTTCCAAAAAACAAGAGCTTTTTTTAATGGAAGGGCTGAATTTTTTTAAAAAAAATTCAGCCCTTAATAAGATTGATTTTGAAATATCTGAAAAAATTTCACAACAAGCAGGAGCGTTAATTTTTGATTTTAATCCCATTGTAAAACCTGAATTTACAGATGTTGATTGTGCCGTATTTGAGGTTGATTCTCATAACATAATTCCTGCAAGATTTATTTCAAACAAGCAGGAATTTTCTGCTGCAACACTAAGACGTAAAATCTACGCTAATCTTGCCGGATTTTTAACAGAATATCCAAATACTTTTACGGTTCAAAACGGCACTTCAAAAGAAAAGATTCAGGAATTTATCGAATATAAACTTAACTCTTATTCGGAATTTAAAAATGACCCAAAGAAAGATGTTACATCAGGTTTATCACCCTATCTGCATTTCGGGTTTATTTCTTCACAGAGAATTGCACTTGAAGTTATAAAATCAAAAGCTTCAAGAGAAAACAAAGAAGCGTTTCTGGAAGAATTAATTGTCAGAAAAGAACTTGCGGATAATTTTTGTTTATATGGCAAAAGCTTCAATACCTTGAAAGGAATTCCCGACTGGGCAAAAGAAACTTTAAATGCACACAGAAATGATATTAGGGCTTACCTTTATTCATTGAAAGAATTTGAGCATGCAAAAACCCATAGTGAATATTGGAACAAAATTCAGAAAAATTTGTTACAAACAGGTCGAATTCATGGGTATTTAAGAATGTATTGGGCAAAAAAAATTTTAGAATGGTCAAAATCTCCCGAAGAAGCCTTAAAAATAGCAATATACTTAAATGATGAATATGCTCTTGACGGAAATGACCCGAATGGTTACGTCGGTATACTTTGGTCTATTGGGGGAGTACATGACAGACCGTTTGCAAATAGAATGATTGTTGGTAAAATAAGATACATGGGAGAGAAAATTAAATTTTGAAAAATGTTAAGTTTTTATTATTTATAATTTTATTTTGCTTTGTAAATGTTAAAGTTTTTGCAACGCAGACCGTTTTTAATGTTCCTAGTGCCGATGTAACACCTAAAGGAAAAGTATTTTTAATGGAAGAAGTACAAACAACTCCTTGGAACAGAGATGAAGCTTTTTACAGCACAACCTTCGGGGCTGTCGGTTTAGGACATAATACCGAATTAAGTACATTATTATTTAATGTCGGTTCTCCGGCTACGGAAAATATTTCACTTAGTGTAGGATTTAAATCGGCAATTCCTATTCCCGGATTGAAAGAAAAATTTCCTGAAAGAGAATTTAAACTGACTGTAGGCAGCAATATTTTATTAGGTTTAGAAGGAAATGGCGTTGGTAATTGGACTTATACACATGTAAGCGGACGTGTGCCGAAAATCAATACCAGATTAACGGCAGGTGTAAGCTACGGAGGCAGACAAGGATTTGGAGAAAACAGTTTTTCATTTATAGCTGCAGTTGAACAGCCGGTTACTAAAAAATTAAGTTTAATCGGAGATTGGTATTCCGGAAGCGAACATTGGGCAGGATTTTTGATTGTGGGCGGAAGTTATGTTTTACCTAAAAATACTACACTTTATGCAGGATACCAGATTCCAAACGGCCCTAACGTAGGAGCTGCAGGTTTTGTTGTTCAACTTGCTAAAATATTTTAATAATGTGTGAAATGATTAACTTACCTGACACACCGAACATAGCCGGCCTTGTCCTTGCTGCCGATGCCGTGGCCGCCACTAGGGAAGTACCGTAGCCATGCGTAGTAACTGTAGTCCTCCGACGAAGACCAGTAATTCCCTGACATATTCAGCAGGCTTTTAATACCCGAGTTTTTGGTTGTTGTGGTGTATATTGATGTCAGTTCTGCATCCGATGGAAGATGCATACCTAAATCAGCACAGGCTTTTTTAGCTCCTGCCCAA
>JAQVKX010000051.1 GCA_028694425.1 Candidatus Gastranaerophilales bacterium | reverse complement strand
CATTATTTGTTGTAGGTGCTTTTTCAATTTTAGGATTATTTTTTAATGTTGAAGTTGACGGATTATTTGTAACCGCAATCCTTACTGTAATAGGTTTTTCATCACATGATACCATTGTTGTTTTTGACAGAATAAGAGAAAATTTAAGGTATTATTCAAAGAAAATGTCTTTCGGAGAAATTGTAAATATCAGTGTAAACCAAACTCTCGTAAGAAGTATTAATACATCTCTGACCGTATTAATAACACTTGGTGCTTTGTATTTGTTCGGAGGAGTTACAACAAGGGATTTTGTTTTAACAATGATTTTGGGTATAATAATCGGGACTTACTCAAGCATCTTCTTTGCAAGTATGCTTATAGAAGTTTGGCGGGAATATAAAGAGAAAAGGAAATAGTAAATAGTAAATAGTGAATAGAAGTTTCTATTTACCATTTACTATTTACCATTTACTAAATAAATGGGATTAGAAGAACAAAAAGAATCAATATTTGAAAAAGCAAGGGGATATTCGGCATTGTTTGCCAACCGTGACTTTTGTATGCTTTGGTTGGCTCAAATCTTTTCACAACTTGCTGATAGGATAATCTTTGTCGTTTTTGTAACCATAATCGCTATAAATTTTGACCCAAGCGGTAAATCAACAAGTCTTCAAAGCTGGTTATATATTGCATTTACAATTCCTGCAATTCTTTTGACCGCAGCAGCCGGTGTTTTTATTGATATTTGGAACAAAAAAGCCGTAATGATAATAACAAACATCCTTCGCGGGAGCATCATTTTACTTTTGCCGTTTTTTGACAAGACTTTAATTTTACTTTATGCCTTAGCATTTTTTCTTTCTTCCGTAACGCAATTTTTCGTACCTGCAGAAGCTTCCATCATTCCGTCGGTTGTAAATAAATATCAGCTTTTAACTGCGAATTCATTATTTACAACGACAATGATGGCATCGTTAATCTTCGGATTTGCCCTTGGTGATCCTATGATAAATATTTTCGGCATAAATTTTGTTCATTATGGAATAAGTTTGTTTTTCTTTATTGCAGCGTTTTCTTTGCTTTTTGTAAAATATAAATCTGTACAAAAACATCAAAATCAAATTAAATCTACTTTCCTGAGTGATTTAAAAGAGGGCTTGGTCTATATAAAAGGTACGCCTGTCGTGCGTTCTGCAATGTTAAAACTTGCAGGATTATTTTCAATAATAGTAATGTTGTCGATTATGTCAATCGGATTAAGCCAAAAATACCTTTATCCCGATAATCCGACAATGGGTGCACAAAAATTTGCTTATATCGTTGTATTTTGCGGAATAGGTATGGTTATCGGTGCATTTTGCGTGGGGCATTATTTTAGGAAAATAGAAAAACGTCTGTTGGGTTATATAGGAATTTTTATCTGCGGAATTTCATTATTAATGTTTTCTCTGCTGCCTTTCATTCCTCAGATAAGTGTTTTTCATTTTAAAACCCGTTCTGTTCTGATTTTTTATCTGGAACAATTTGACTTCACGTATCCGATGCTTTACAGCTATATTGTTGCAACGTTAATCGGATTTTCAACTGCTTTAATTGCAATTCCTACACAGACAATTTTACATACTGAGATTGACCCTCAAGTTAGAGGGAAAGTTTTTGGGATTTTATTCACTCTTTTAAGTACCGCTTCTACTCTTCCGGTTTTAGTTACTGCCTGGGGTGCAGAAATACTGGGTATACCAAGAATGATTTTTGCAATCTCAATTCCGGTTTTGATATTTGGACTTTACAAGCTAGTTTTACAAGGAAAAAGGAATTCTTTAGGTTATAAGGTGAACAGGTGAAGAGGTGAACAGTCCCATTTTCTTTTTCCTGTTTACTGTTTACCGTTTACTGTTTTCTGTTTCCCTTTTGCTTTTCACTTCACGCTCCTCCTCCATTTGTAGTATTTCTTAACATTTTGGAATATTTTTTTATGTTGTGTAATCTTATATAGCAGGAAGGGTAAATAGGAAATAGGGAATGGCAAATAGAAAGAAGACAAGATGCGTAGAAGCTTGGAGGCGTAGTTTCTAAACGAAACTGTTCACCTTTTCACCCATTCACCTTCTTAATCACCTAATCACTTATTCACTTTTAAAATCAACTTATAAGCTAAGCTGGGAGAAATTATGAAACTTTTTGAAAAGAAAGATACGATTATTAATATAGAGGAAGATGATTTAAAAGATGCAAAGTTATCATCTGTAGATTTTACAGATGCTAAAACTAAGAAACGGGCATTTATTAACGTCCTTGGTGCAAGACTTGCCATGAAAATGCTCTTTTCTCAAAAGATAGAAGTAAATAACCTTTACAGTCTCTACACTATTCATAATGTTCTCGAAGAACTTGATATAGCAGATATTTATTATGAAGGTATAAAAATGGATGTGCGATTGATTTTTAATCGTGATGAAATTTTTATTCCTAAATCCCATTTTGAAAATGACCTGCTACCTGATTTATACATTGTTTTAGAGTTAAATAAAGACTTTTCTTCTGCAGAATTTTTAGGATTTTTTGAACCGAAAATTTTAAATACCCAAAATCAAAATAAAGATTTTTATTTCCATGAGTACAACAGATTAATTTCACCAAAAGAACTTAAAACTTTTTTAAACGAATTTAAACCTGAAAGCCATTTCGAGATTATTGAGGATAATATTGAAGAAGTTCAGCCATTATTCCTTTCATTGTCTGATAAAGATATTTCAGAACAAGACAAACAATTTTTATTTAAGCAACTATCAAAAAATTTGGCTTTACGAGAAAAAATGGTTGAATTTGAGAATTTTGAAATGCTTTCGAAACAAGCCGTTAAAGATAAAAGAGTACTTAAAGACAGTGTTTTGGATATTGTAGGCTCTCAAGAACTTTTTAAAGATGAAGGAATCGGTTCAAAAGCTGAAATTCAGGCAGATGTTCATGAAGAAGTTCTATCTGATTTGCTTGATGAAGCATTAACAGAGGAAACAGGAAACAGGAAACAGAAAACAGAAGAAGAGGATAATGATTTCTTTAAAGAACTTTCTTCTGCACAAAGCCCTGACAAGGAAAAAACAGGGGATGATTTTAGCGGAATGATTGCCGGTGCAGCCGCAGGAGCCGTAGCAGGAACCGTAGCAGGTGCAGCAGCAGGTGCCGTTGGGGAAGTTGTCTCACAACAGACTAATTTAGCAGAAACTGCAGCAGATGTTATTTCTGCGGGTACTGATTTAATCGGCAACGTTGTTGAAAGTACTGATAAAAAAGGTAATTCTATTAAAAAAGAAGAAAAAGTTATTGAATTTGCAGATTTACAAAATATATTGCCTGATGAAGGCTTTTTTGAATTACCTGAATTAGAAAATTTCGGTAACTTGGAAGACATTATGGAAAATAAACCTGCAGATGAAAAATTAACCGACATTGAAGCAATTAAACCACAAAAAGAAAAACCTGAAGAAAAACAAGAATTTAGTGAAGAAGTTATTGATCTGGATGATTTTGACTTTGATATGCTCAACGGTAAAGACAATCAAGAAAAAATTCAAGAAAGTGTTGTTTCATTTGAAGAAATTAAAGAACATGCAGAAGTTGAAACTGAAAAAATAGAAACGGAAATAGAAACAACAAAGGAAGAAGAAATAGAGATAATAGAAGAAGAAGAAGAAGAAAAAGAAGAAGAAGAAATAAAAAGTGATATAATTATTGATGAAGAAGAGGAAACAGGAACCAGGAAACAGGAAACAGAAGAAGAAATCGAAGAAAATTCTGAAGATTTAATTTCTCAAGTTAACGAATTTTTGGATGAAGTTGATTTGCCTGAAGAAAATACCATTTTAGAAAACGCCCAAGAACAAATTTTACAAGAACAACCTACTGAAGAAATACCGGCAGCATCTGATAAAAAAGATATGTTACAAGTTTTATTTAATAAAACCAAAAGAACAAAAGATATTTCCGACTTACCGGTTTCAGAGGTGCCTTTAGATGGTAAAAAAGGATTTACGGCATCTTTATCAGGTAAGGATAAAAAATTATTACTTATTACAGCCTCTGTTGCAAGCGTTGTTTTAGCTTCGGTAATAATCGGGAATATTGTAGCCAATAAAAACGAACAACCGCAAGACATAAATCAGGCACAAGTAACTGCACAAGGTCAGGCACCGATAAATCTTCCTCCCGGAACTCCTACGGATGCAAATACTTTACAGCAAGATGTTGACCGAGAAACTAACTTAATTGAACAACAAATAAATCCTACTGACGGAGCTCAGCAAGATAATGCCATAAAAAGGGATATGAGTAAAGCAGTTTCTGATGCTTTTTCATCGGAGCCTGTAAATGCAAGTATTTCAAAAGTCGCTTGGGAAGTTCCTGAAGATTTGGCTTACAATGATAGTTTTAGAAAATACCTTCAAACAGCAGGCAAGAACATTAAATTAAATTTGCAAAACGATTTATTATTGGCAACGGAACTGGCTTATTCCAACAAGGTTATTGTTGATTTAGCAATAAATGCCGACGGTTCTTTGCAAACATCAAATATAACAGTATCCAGCGGTTCTAAACAAATCGATAAGATAGTGTTACAAAGTGTTAAAGAAACGTTACAGTACCTAAAAATGCCTTCTAATGAGCTTGGCGGGAATTCTGCGAATGTAACTCTTATCATTAACTTCTAAATGTGCTATAATCTAATTAAGGTGACTTATCATTTAGAAAGTTTGGCTTGTGGAATTAGAACTAGAGCAAGAGAAAATTAATTTAATAAAAAAAATCATAACTACAGATAAAAAATATATCGATAACGAAGATTTATTTGATGATTTTTTTAATGAGACTTACAAGCGGTCTCTGCTTGTGATGAAAACAGTTAAGAATGAAGCCTCACTTGAAGCATATTTAAAAAAAATAGTTACCACAGCTATTATAAATGTCCTAAAAGATTCCGGAAGAGTAAGAAGAACAAAAGAAGGGTTTAAGCCGACGGAAGAACAGTCCCTTGAACAAAAAGTTTCCATACCTTACAATCAGTATTCAAATGTAAGTGTCAATTACGACATAGTTGACTTAAGAGACGGCCCCGAAGAAATTGTAATTAAAAAAGAGACCTTGCAAACACTGCTTGATGCAGTTTCCATAGCCCATAATAACAATCCGGCCAAACAATATATGCAATTATATGAATTGCGTTATGTTAAAGGCTTAAAACAAAAACAAATCGCAAAAGAGCTTAATCTGTCTCAATCAGAAGTATCTAAGCGTTTGTTAGAACTTATAGAAGAAGTAAAGAAGGCATTCAATAAAAATTGAAATTATGGGTAAAACTATATGATATGTCCCAAATGTAAACAACAAATACCTGAAAAAACTTTAAAATGTAATTTTTGCCAAGCACGGGTTGCGACTCTGTGCAAAAGTTGTCATGCTTATAATTCCATTTATAACCTTAATTGCGTAAATTGTAACGCTCAACTTTTAAAAGTTTGTCCTTCATGCAAAAGTATAAATTTACCAAACGCCTTAAAATGCCGAAAATGCGGGATTGAATTTGAAGAAACGGGAGAAGAGGCAAAGCAACCCTCCCTCGAAATCAAAGATTTCGGTCCCTCCGCAGGGGAGGGACAATATGCATCTAAAAACACTTCTTCTCACTCTTCACCTCTCACTTCTCACTCTAATGATATTGAACTTTTATCGCAACAAAAGGCGAATGAGGCATTGGTAGAAGGGATTTTGTCATCTGATAAAAGGGTAATTTCTCTAAGCGGTAAAAAAGGTGTCGGTAAATCAATCGTTATAAAATCCGCAATAAATCATCTTCATCAACAAGGAATAATCTGGCTGTTCGGAGAATGCTCGGCGATAACTCAACTTAGCCCATGCGGACTTATTCAGGATATCTTGCTGACATTTTTTAATATTCCGAATTTTTGTCTGGACAGCTTAAAGTTAAAAAAAGAATCACAAAAGTTTTTTCAGACAGAATTCCCGACTTTAACCAATGAAGAAATTTTCAATCTCTTAAACTTTTTATACCCTACAAATGTTGATTATTTTGAAAATATTATACAAAATAAGGAAAAAACTTTTACTTTGTTAAACAAAGTTTTCAAAACAATTATTAAACATAATAAAACGGTGTTTGTTTTAGAAAATTTCGACTTAATTGACGGACTTTCCTACGAATTCTTATATAATTTATTAAATTCGGACATATCGGCAAAATCATTGAAATTCCTTTTGACTTATGAAGAAACAAGACCTGCAAGAGGATACTTATATAGTGAAAAACTTGAAAATTCAGCTTACTTTGATATTTCAATCAACACTTTTGACAAAGCTCAAACTAATTCATTTATCAATCAATACTTTTTAAATGAAAAATGCCCGGAAGATATTAAAGAGCAAATCGGTCAGGTTTGCGGCGGTAATGCAGCTGTACTTGAACAGTTTGTAAGTTTATTGATTGATTTTAAAACAAGAAATAATTCTTTTTATATGGAAATTCCGGAAACGTTCAATGAAGCCGTGAATATGCGGCTGAATTTTCTTTTGGAAAACCCTGTAGCATATAAGGTTCTTTGCATTGCGGCAATTCAGGGTATGAAGTTTAACCATTCAATTATAAATCAGGTACTAACCCTTGATGAAGGTGCTTTCGTTGAAATTTTAACCTTGTTGCAGAATTTGAATTTTATTATGCGTGTCAGCGAACATTCATTTGCATTTAAGAACTCCATGCTTTGGACAACAATATTTTCAATAATAAAAGAAGATGAAAATTTTGTTGATTTAAATACCGGATTGTTCTCGATTTATTCTAATTATACCCTGTCAACAAATTCTATAATGGCTGTAATTGCCCAGAATTTAAACCAAAACCTGAGTGCATTGAACTTTTGGACAGAGAATACAAAATTAACTTCATACATAGGCGACACAAACCTTTATGCAATATCCCAGAAACAGTGTCTGGTTCTCATAGATGCACTGGACAATACTGACAACTTCCTTATAAAAAATAATATTTATGAAAGATTAGGAAAACTTCTTTCAAAATCAAATCCTCAAGAAGCAATTGAATACTTGCCAAATGCTATTGCAAACGCAAAAAAAATTGAAAATACATTAAAAGAAATTGAATTAGCCGGTTATTTGGCTGATTGCTGCATAAGCTTAGGAGATTACTACGGAACAATTGAATGCATTGACGCTGTAACAGGTAAACTCGATTACAACCTTGACCTTGAAGTTGCGATGCTTAAATCAAGAAAACTCCGGCCATTGTTGAATATCGGCAATAGTGGAGAAATAATTAACCTTGTAGATAATGAAATTATGCCTGTTTTTGACAAATATATAAATGCAAAACCGCATAAAAACATTACGATTAAATCTCTATATGAAGCCTGGCTTCAATCTTATTTGGCACTTGCAAATGCCCTCGTTTTCCAAGGAAATAATCGTTCTTTTGATGTTATATCAACGTTATTTGAACTTTTTGAAAAAAATGCGTTTGATAATAAATTATTTATCTGCAAAACCAAACTAACTCTTGCTTTTGCCAATACGATAAAAGGTGATATTGAAACTTCCGAAAAAATTCTTGAGGAAATAATTAAGGTATACAAAACCGATATTATGGATAACGAGGCTATTTCAAGATGGAATTTGATAAATATCCTGAATAACTTTATGCATAAAAAATACAGCGGAATTAAAGAAGAACTGTTCCAGGTTGTTACTTTTGCAAATAATATTAACGACCATTTTACAAAGAATATTTTAAAAACAATGCTTGGTAAATTATTTAAAGATGATGAAAATGCAAAAAAAGCATTGGATATTTATTCCGAGCAAATAACTTATTTTGCAAAAGAGAAAAATGCCATAGGAGCACTTTTAACATGGTATTTTATAGCGGAGGCAAAATTGGTTGCAGAGGGTCCGGAAAAATCGCTTGAAGTATCACAAAAAGCGTTAGATGTAGCACAAGGCTCAAAGATTAACAGTTATTTGTTTGTAGTTCTTTTCAATAAAGTTATTGCCGAAGCCTACATGGCTCAATCAGAATACGAGCTTGCAAAAGTTCATATTGAAAAAGGGATTTTGGTTGCAAGAAAGTTTGAAATGCTTAATTCTATGGCGGATTTATATTTACTTTACGGAAAATACCTCCAAGACATTGCCCTTATAAAAACAGATGCACAGTATGACTACGTTTTAGGTGCTGCAAAAATGTATAAGAAGGCAGGCTTAATCTCTCAAGGTATAAAAAACGTTTACTTATCGGCAAAAATAGACAAAGCAAAAACCGTCTTAAACTCCTTCTGCCAACTAAACGGAATAATTTTGAAAGATGTTTAAATAGCTGGATTGTATGTTAAAATCAAATTGTAATTGTAAAATGGGCAGGTATACCAAACCTTATAAATTATAATTAAAAATTGGGACAAACTTGAAACAAACTTAAAGAAATATCTTTTCAATGAAAAACCTGAGCAAAACCAACCTACTTATAAGACAAAAATACCTACAAAACCATTTCTTCAAAATTAACCGTGTCGTTGTAACTGAACATATGGATAAATGTGTATAATGCTTCAGCGGAAAATCTTTGGGTACCTATCTCAAGCATTGTTCGAAGAGCTTCTTTTGTATTTTTAATTTTGTAATGTGTTCTGTTGGATGTAAGATTGTCAAAATAATTACAAACATTAACGATTTGGGTTTCTATATTGGTAACTTCTCCCAATATCCCGTTAGGATAGCCTGAACCGTCATTATTTTCATGGTGTGAAAGGGCTACTAATGCTATGTTATCCGGTAATTCCATTTCGACTTTTATTATTCTGTAGCCTATTCTGGTATGATTATGAAAAATAGCCAATTCTTTATTTGTTAAATTACTTTTTGCCAAAATTTCGGTAGGAACTTTGCATTTACCTATATCATGCAATAAGCCTGCTAAAACTACGTCATAAATGGTGCTTTCGGTTAAACTCATTTTTTGGGCAACAGCTCCGCTTAAAATAGCGGTATTGAGGGCATGGCATTTATTGTATTCTCCCAATAACTTTAATTGAGATGAAAATAAAATTGCATTGCTTTCGGAAAGTATATCTTGAACAATCTTATCTCTGACGTTTGCAAACATCCCAAGCATTTCCAAGGGAGATTTTTCTTCCATCATGCTTATTATTTGGTTATAAAAAGCTTTTATTTTAAGCTGCGTTTGCGGATCAATTTTAGCTTTTTTATTAATCGGACCTTTATAGTTCATAATATCGATATCATCAACAGAAAGCTTATTTTTTAATATTGTTGAAGGTTTCATATCAAAAGATTCAACAACCATTCCGGTTGTTTTTGAAACTTCACCTTTAATTTTAGGTTTTTCCGTTTCAGGATTTTTCTTGTCAACCTGATAAATTTCCTCATCACGGTAAAGACTGTTTATATGTCTTAATTGCAAAAGTTTTCCCGGAGTAAGTATTTCTCCGGCAGCAAAAAGTTTTTCGCCAAACTCTGAATAGATGTTAAAAGGCAAAATTTTATAATTAATTAATTCTTCTGCACTTACAAGTTTCATAATTGTATTATACCAGTTTCTAATCCTTAAATCACAATACATTTAGAGGATTTTTGAAATTAGTTGATAAGTCGATAAGTTTATAAGTTGATATTCGCATCACTCTTCACTCTGATAAGCCCAAGCTGAGTGATTGTGAATGCTTTCAAACGCCTCACATTCAACTTCAAAAGACTTGATTATCTTGTTTTCTCTTAAACTTAAAACAACATCACGTAAAATATCTTCAACAAATTTAGGGTTATGGTAAGCTTTTTCGGTTACAAATTTTTCGTCCGCACGTTTTAAAAGCGGATAAATTTCGCATGAGCCGCATTTTTCAATAACCTTAATTAAATCTTCTATCCAAATATGGTTTTTTTCGTCGTAAGAAACTTTGACCGAAATAACCGCACGCTGATTGTGTGCTCCAAACTCGGAAATTTCCTTGGAACAAGGGCAAAGCGTTGTTACCGGAACTTTTACTCCTAATGTAAATCTGTAATTTTCATTTTCTTTGCCGGGGTTTGACAATTTGCCTTCAAAAGAACAATCATAGCTCATTGGACTGGAAATCCTTGTTACCGGAGATTTTTTATCTATAAAATATTTAAAACGGAACTCAAGTTCACCGCTTTTAGCGTTTAATTTTTTTATTATTACAGCTAAACATCCTTTAATATCAACTCCAAGAAGGTTTTCGTTTTTCCATTGACTTAAAACTTCGATAAACCTGGACATATGCGTACCTTTATAATGTTTAGGCAAAGATACACTGGCTGTAACTTTCGCATTAACAACCTGATTAGATTCGTTTTTTCTTTGTATTGTCAAAGGCATTTCAACATGCTTTATGCCTACTTTTTGAATATCAATACCCCTTGTGTCTTGTAAATTTTGAGTATCTTTAAGAGTTGTCATTTTATTCTTCCAATTTTAGTTCGAAATTTTCAAAACTCTGGTCTTCTAATGCCAACAGAAGTTTTAGTGCAGCTTTTCTTTGGGTTTTTTTAGGAGCAGTTCTTAAAAGCTCAATTGCTTTCATCATAACGGGGTCTTTATCATACCAACGGTTTCCGTTACTTTCATATTCCTGCATAATTTCATAAACATGCTCAATTACTTCGCTTGCAACTTGTTCCTGCAATTGCAAAATAAACTCCGCAGCGGAGCTTTTTGTATCATCACAGGAAAGTTTTAATAATTCTAAAGCTTCTTTTAAAATAGGATCTTTATCATACCAACGTCTGTCTGTCATACTTACCTCAGTGTTTTTATTAACCATTTTATTTTACCATGAAAATTTGTATTATAATAAAATAGTGAATGGTGAATAGTGAATAGAAAAATTTTCAAATATTCACTTATCACAAAAATGAGAGGTAAAGCATGAAGTTTTTAATAATCAACGGACCGAATTTGAATATGCTGGGAACAAGAGAACCTGAAACATATGGCACAAAAACTCTTGCAGATATTGAAAAGGATTTGTACGCCTATTCGTTTGAACTCGGCATTGACATAGAAACCCATCAAAGCAATATTGAAGGTGAAATTATAGATAAAATTCAACAAGCTTTGGGTAATTTTGACGGAATTGTGATTAATCCCGGCGGATACACCCACACAAGCGTTGCCATAAGAGACGCAATCTCTGCCGTTAACCTGCCTTGTGTCGAGGTTCATATGACTAATGTTCATGCCAGAGAAGAATTCAGACAAACATTTTTAATCGCCCCTGTCTGCATCGGACAAATAACAGGCTTCGGGCAAAACAGCTATAAGCTCGGCATGAAAGCTCTGACGGATTATTTGAAAAAGTAAAATTTGGCGTTAATGTTCCCTCCCCCCTTGAGGGGGAGGGTTAGGGTGGGGGGTATAAGGCAATAAAATCAATGTTTTACATCCCCCCACCAAAATCAAAGATTTTGACTCCCCCTCAAGGGGGGAGTGATTTGTGACGTTAAATTGTAATTTTTACAAAAAATTATCCGGTGTGAATTTAAAAAGTTCGCTAGGAGTACATTCTAATGCATTACAAAGTTTATTAATTGTTTCAATTTCAACACTCTTTACTTTGTCATTATACAAACGTTGAATAACAGAATAACCAATTCCTGTTATTCTTGATATTTCTGCAATATTCATCCTCTTGCTGACGGCAATTTCTGAAAGTTTATTTATAATCATACTTTTTATTTTTTTATTAATCCGGTAGAAATTCAAAAATATCGTTGGGTGTACAATCCAATGCATTGCATAATCTGTTCAGTGTAACAAAATCTATACCTTTTGTTTTATCTTTATAGAGATTTTTTATTGCTGCATAGCTTACGCCGGATAACCTTGAAAGCTCCGTTTGCATCATTCTTTTTCTGCCGAGTATTTCTGATAATTTATTCTTAATCATATAATTTATTTTATAATATTTATTTTAATTTGGTTGACATTAGCTCGCATAAGAGCTATAATATTAGCTATAAAAGCTATAATGTGCAATATAAATTAAAGGAAAATTTAAAATGGAAAAAGAAATAGATGATTTTCTTGTAGATATAATTCAGAATTTTAACGAAATATACAGTATTTTACGAGTTTTAAAAGACTCTTTAAACAATGAAAACAGCGAAATTATTTTTAATGACATTGAAAATACCTTAGAAATAATAATATCAAAAGTCTATAACACACGAATTTCTTTAGATAAATATGTAGAAATGGTCGCTTAACAAATATACCAAGGCAAAAAAATATATTTTTTTACAATTAACATCATAAAAAACATCATAAAAAGGGTTTAAGTCTACTAGGAATAAGCATTTACGCCTCGCCCCTTGGGGGAGAGGTCTGTTTTCGGCTTGAGCAGAAGACTGCGAAAGCCAGAAAACAGGGTGAGGGGTTACGCAATCAGCGTTTACTTTTTACCCCTCACCAAAAATTTCTAAAACTCGTTCCTCGTTTTGAAATTCTATCCTCTCCCCCAAGGGGCGAGGATACTTACGTATATTGCATTTGAACCATTTATATGTTTTTGCCCTGACAAATATACAAAAAGTACTTGACACCTGTTACGTTATAGGTTACGATAACGTGGACTATCATTGAAAGGAATTTTTATGGAAATGTTTAACCCACCGCACCCCGGCGAAATTTTACTAGATGGTGTCGTCACGAGATTTTGTGATATAATAAATGTGGAAGCAAAAGAGGAGATTTCACATGGAAAATATGCAACAAAGACACGACATTTCGGACGAGTTATGGAACAAGCTAGAACCGTT
>JAQVKX010000231.1 GCA_028694425.1 Candidatus Gastranaerophilales bacterium | reverse complement strand
TTTGATACCATAATTCTCAATTAACAAGTTGTAATAAAACTCCCCTGGTTAATCCACATCAATCATAAAAGGCATCCAATGTCATGCAGGGCATCTAGAAAAAAATCTGTTAAAATTGAGAGAGGCAAAAGAGAAACTCTCAATTACTTCTAAGACCACACGAAAAGTATGATGCTATTAGCAGCGATGATTCAACACAAAAAAAAACATTAAAATTTCTGTTGCAAGAATAGCTACCTACTTATTGAAAAAAAATGGGGGTCGTCCCTACTTTTTTAGTAGGGTTAACCCTACCTTTTCTTAAAATGAGATTGTTGCATGATGTACGATTAATCATATTTTACTTGCTTTTTATGTGAAGAATATCACATCTTTATATGTGAATTTTTAAAAAATACTGAAAGCGGTTTTTATTCGCTGCTTCGTTTAGAACGAAGTTTATACCCTTTGTAACTTATTGAAAAATAATGTCTAATAGAGAATGAATAAACATGCCGGAAAGATTATAAGCAAAACAGAAGCCGGGGAACTGTTCGGTGATGTCTTAGTAAAAAAAGAAATCGAAAGTGAGTTTTTACGCACATTATGCGACAAATCTGTTGAAAACATGATGTTTAAAATAGTGGACAGTGAGGTAATTATTCTCGGTGACAACAGGAAAGTTATTTATCCGCCCGAAAAAGTTATTAGTGAGGCAGCTGTTTTTTCACGCTACAGTAAAAGTTTAGTAATCGAGCTTCTTGAAAAAGGAGGTTCCGATAAAACATACATTGAAGAAAGAAAAGAAGTTTTAACAATATCCAATGATTTATATGTACTTGAGTATAGCACCCCATGTCCACCTTATTGTTTTGATTAAAGGATAATTATGTTCCACCTGTGGGCACTTTTTAGTTCTACTTTACTATTTGTAGCTTTTTGCGGATTGATATTTCTATTTATTAAGAAAACTGAGATTGATAAAGAATTGCGATTATTTGTAATTTATCTAACAATTGCCTTCATAATGGAATCCGTTCTTTTGTTTTTTGCCACCAAAAAAAACAACCTTTTCTTTCATCATATTTATGCCCCGATAGAATTCGGATTGCTCTCTTTTTTGTTAATCCAATGGGAGAGTAAATTTAAAAAGGCATTAAAAATTGCGGCGGTTTTCTACCTCGTTTATAGGTTCGGAGAGATATTTTTCCTCGAAGACTGGTTTAGGTTTAACACTTCATCAATGACTGTCCAAAGTCTATTATTGTTTTTGTTGGCAACAAGAATATTTTATATTATCGCCACATCTTCTCTGATCCCGTTTTACAGGGATTACCGCTTTTATATTGCTGTCGGTATAATGACGTGGAACGGTTTTCATGCAATTATTTTCATCCTTCTCAGCTTTTTTGAATTATCGATAGGTTTCTTTTTTTACTCTCTCGGAAATATTTTGGGTTATCTTTCATTCTTTTGGACATCAATATGTTATTACAAACAGAAGCAGCGGATATTAAAAACCTTTTATTGATAATTTTGGGTTCGGCAGCACTTGTTATTGGTGTGCTGTTAACTCTCATTTTTGTTTTTTTAAATAACATTAGAAAAAAGAACGAGTTAATAGGTAAATTGCAGCACAAACTTAACCGTATGATAATGGAAGAGAAACTGAAAGAGATTTCAAAAGACAATGCTAATGAAAAAAAGAATAATAATAGCTGAAGATGAAGAGCTTCAACTAAACTATTTAAAACGCGATATTCTAACACACCGCAAAGAGAAATACGAAATAGTAGGCGAAACCCGCAACGGGATGGAACTGCTCAACTTATGGAGAAAACTAAATCCCGTTTTATTAATAGTTGATCTTAATATGCCGAAAATGACCGGGGGAGAAGCAATCCAGGAAATCAGGCGTATTGACAATAAAGTAAAAATCATCGTATTAACCTCCCTGGAAGATGAATACTTGATTAATGCATTCCTTCAGTATACCGATGCTTACTTACTAAAAACAAAAGAAACCCCGGAAAACTTTTTGGAAAAACTTGATGAAGTAGCTTTTTCCGAAAAGATTGAAACAAGAAGTTATTTGCTCTCTAAAATCATTCAATTTAAAAAGAAAAAAATAAAAATAACAAAAAGACAACTTGAGATTATTTACAGTATAAAGCAGGGGCTGCAAAACCAGCAGATTGCCAATAAACTTTTTATTAGCAACAAAACGGTTGAAAAAACCTTAAAGACTTTGTTTGAAAAATTCAAAGTTGATAACCGGCACGAATTAGCGGCAAAGTTCGACGAGAAAAAAAAATACGGCGAACTTGATGACGGCGATAACGATTAACGCCTTTTAATATCCTTTTGTGTCCCCTCTCAACATTCTCCAAACAGTTAATAAAATAATTTGAATATCCAGCCAGAGCGTCCAGTTTTCGATATACCAGATATCATGGTCAATTCTTTTACGGATTAATCTCCTGTTTTCATTTTCATCGGGAACGTCGCCTCGCAGCCCGTGAACCTGAGCCCAGCCTGTTAATCCCGGTTTAACAGTGTGGCGTATTTTTATATCATCAATAAATTCGGTGTACTGGGAATTATATGCAAGCGGATGCGGACGGGGACCTACAATCGACATATCTCCTAAAAGTACATTGAAAATTTGAGGTAGTTCATCCAGGTTCGATTTCCTTAAAAACCTCCCGAATTTAGTTACACGGGGATCGTCTTTCGTTGTAGGTTTAAATTTATTCGTATCGGGATTGATGTGCATTGTTCTGAACTTAAAACAATTAAATTCCTTATTATCCCTACCCACTCTTTTCTGTATAAAGAAAACCGGTCCTTTGGAAGTCAATTTTTGAATAATAATTATCAACGGGAATATCCATGATGTTACAAGCATAATAGCTGTAATTGAAACAGTCAAATCGAAAACCCGTTTTATAAGTCTCCACTGAATTTCTTCAAGCGGTTCATTTCTAACGCTTATAATCGGAAAACTACCG
>JAQVKX010000230.1 GCA_028694425.1 Candidatus Gastranaerophilales bacterium | reverse complement strand
AAAAAAACTGTCCTAATAAAAGGGGACACTTAATACAATTTCTAAACATTTAAATTTTATCAGAATGAAAAAAATGAAAAATTTCGTAGTATTTGCCTTAGCAGCAATGGTTGTGGCTTCCTGCGGAGGAGGCAGTGATTCTTCGGGCAAAAAACTTGCCTCTAATGAATTTTTGGGCGATTTGCCAAATCTTGTTTATCAAAAAATGCAGAGCGACTCTATTCGTTCAGCCAAAGAAGACGCGGCAACAAAAGATCTGAAATTTACGAGCGAAAGCGATATGAAAAAAGCAATGGCACTTTCCGAGAAATTCAAAGAGGAAAGAAACGCCACGAAAGAAAAGTTCGAAGCAGCTGTAGAAGCGCTGAAACCGTCGTTAGTTGGCAAGGATATTCCGGTGAAAGTAGCTGAGGAAGCGGGTTACAAAATTACAAGTTGTCAAATAGCAGACGTTTCCGGCATCACGGTATATGTGGAGTTCATGCTGGAAGTTACTGACGTCAAGGCAATAAAAACGACCTACGGAGGCAAGGATATTATTGTTTCGTGGCAATATCTGGACAAAAACGATGAACAATTAGGAAGTAACAACACCGCTTACATCGAGCTTTCGGAAAAAGCGAACGGCGGAACAGCAAGCACAAAAGCCGTTATCCACATCGGTCCTAATTTCGTCAATTTTGCAAAAATAAACTTTATTGCAACAAATTAGATAGTAAGGTTTTATCTACTAAATTTTATTTTTAAATTTTAAATTTTTATCAACATGAAAAAAAAAACATTTATCATCAGTATGCTTTGTCTAACTCTGATTGGCGGAAGCATAAACGTTTTGCAAGCGCAAGAAACTAAACAAGAAGAACAACAACAGCCAGAAAAGAAGAAATCTAAACTTGGCTCGTTTGTTAGAAAAGTAGGTGAAGCCACGACTGGTATTAATATGAGTAACGAAACCTTTGCTGTCATACCTTTTGACGCACAAAAGTTGATTAGTATGGAAGTCGTATCGTGTACAGGCAATATAAATACAGGACAGGTGTTGCTAACGCTCGCCGTAAAAGCAAAACAAGAGGGAGTAAAAACCAATTTAGGAAAATCCTGTGGCAATGGAAATCAAGAATGTGTTACTGCGTATGACACCAAAGGCACAACCTTTGAGGGGGTTGAAATCGGCACTTTCACAGAAGTAGTCGCACAAAAAGAATGTCCGTTAAATATCCCTGTGCAGTATAGTTTCGGATTTACCAACGTTCCGGCTACGCTTGCAGGGTTGGAAATGGTTAGGATAGAGTTTTACGTGTATGCTAAATCAGGAGGTGTAGGTTCCAATATGTCGAAAATTGAACCAATACAAGTACGGAATATTCAGATTACTTGGGAATAAATTAAAACATCATACGGATAGCTTTTATTTTTTATTTTCTGTTTTACATACTAAAACTATAATTTTATTTGATTTTTAAAATATTAAATTTAACTAAAATCTCCCCACTGGTGTGGTTTTGTAAACCATGTCTTGCTTATTAAGCAAAGAATTACGCTAATGAGCAAGGCACAAATTGCAAACTTTCGCCAGTGGGGGTATAATTTTGATTTGATTCTCAAAATATTAAATTTGACCAGTTACGGCTAATTTTTTACAACTTAGCGAACAAAACAGACCAGATACAGTAAATAAGGAAAAATTGGATTTGAATTTATTTTTTTAATTTGTAAATTTGACAAACAAATCTTACTTTTTTCCAAAAAATAGACACATCAAAAGCAAATACCAAAAAGCTTTGATAGAGTTGGAAAAATTAATTAACTCAACTTACTATGAAACGTTTTAGAAAATTATCAATTATCTTATCTGTAACAACATTAACCTATATGCTATTGTATTTTACTGGTTGCAGCGGAGACGACGAACCAATCAATCAGCTAAAAGGAATGTGGAAAGCAAGTGAAACAGAATACTACTCATTCCAAGATAAAACAATCATTATTTATGATTGGAGCTACAATGGCTTGGGCGTTCAACAAGGGAATTATGTTTATGATGCAGGTTCACAAAACATCTATGTATCAGTGAGTGGTGAGTCGGCAACTCTTCATATTGAAAAAATAGAAGTTGAACAAGTGAATGTTCCGGCTATGTTATGTGATATGATTAAAATGGGAGATCAGTAAAACCCTCAGATTTATACTCTAATCTACGAAAAGGCAGCAGACATCGGTTTGTTGCCTTTTTTTACTGTTTTTCTTTTGAAAATAAAAATAAAAGGGGGATTTTGATTTCGGATTTCGGATTTCGGAATTTTGTTGAGTTTTTTAATGTAACCCATTGATATTTAATTATATATATTTTTTGAAAATAAAAAAACAGGGGGATTTCGGATTTCGGATTTCGGAATTTTGTTGAGTTTTTTAATGTAACCCATTGATATTTAATTATATATATTATTTTGAAATAAAAAAATTAGGGGGCAGCAAAGATTTTCCTTCTTTGTTATTCCGTTTCCCCACTCTGGAAAATTTACCATTTTTGATATGGAGTGTTAATTACGCATTACGGGGTTAAAATCATAACACATTGATATATAAATAGATACAATGCCGTATTTGTAGAGACGTTGCATGCAACGTCTCTACAACCAAATTCAATTATATTAATATATTTCTGATAATCACGCTTATAAATCCGAAATCAAAATGCCCCCTTTTATTTTTATTTCCAAAAGAAAAAAGAAGATAAACTACTCGGGAAACCGTGTCGTGCTGGTATTCAAGAAGATACAGGTAGGATAAATTATTGGGTGTTGGAAAACTAGGAGAAAAGCACTATTGTACCATAGCGATGCTCTCCTCTATGATTTTATCAATTTTATCCCTTTCACTTTCTATTTTCCTTTGAATTACTTCTTGTTTATCTAATTCAGCTTTTATTTCATCAACAATTTTTTGTTGAGTCTCTAAGGAAATGTTGGGGATTTGAAAATTTGAAATTTCATTCCAATATAAATGA
>JAQVKX010000229.1 GCA_028694425.1 Candidatus Gastranaerophilales bacterium | reverse complement strand
ATTTACTGTTATATGTGCAGGACTTTGGAATTTCCATCTTCAGCCAATCTGAAATTAAATGTACTTAGGAAAAGTATTGCCTATAGAAAACTTTTAATTATTATTTCACGACACGTCTATTGTTTATGTACGTTTTGTTGCTTTCTTTGGCTTAAGTTATAAGTTGCTAATCTTACAGGTGATATTTGCATAATTTTACTTCCTTTCTTCTAAATTAATTCTAAACATAATACAAATATTATAAAAACCGTGAATTTTTTTTTGCTATCGCCGGTTATATTTTGTTACAATTTTTAATAATTAGAAAAATATTGTATAATGTTGGGGTGAAAATAATATCAAGTTGCGACCAACAAATAACTGTGTCATCCCGAACTTGTTTCGGGATCTATCACATATACTAAGCTGGCAAGATGCTGAAACAAGTTCAGCATGACGTGAGACACTTTTATTTTGGGCGTCACTCATGAAAAAAGGTAAACAGATTTGATAAATGTTACAAAAACATTTCTACCGCCGATGGAGGAGTATGAAAAATATATTTCAGAAATTTGGCAAACCGGGCAATTGACTAACAATGGTCCGTTATTAAGAGAGTTTGAAGCTAAAATCCGTGAGTTTTTGCGAGTGGAGAACTTTCAATATGTAACCAATGGAACTATTGCTTTGCAGATAGCTTTAAAAGCTCTTGATATTACGGAAGGAGAGATAATTACAACGCCTTTTTCCTACGTTGCGACAACTTCTTCTATTTTATGGGAAAGATGTACCCCCGTATTTGTAGATATTGAGCCTGATAATTTTACAATCGATGTGGATAAGATAGAGCAGGCAATTACCCAAAAAACAAAAGCAACTATGGCGGTGCATGTGTTTGGTTATGCCTGTAACGTAAAAAAAATTGAAGAAATTGCACAAAGACATCATTTAAAAGTAATCTATGACGGTGCACATGCCTTCGGCTCAAATTATCAAGGGAAATCGCTTTTAAGTTACGGCGATATTACAACCTGTTCTTTTCATGCGACAAAATTATTTCATACGGTCGAAGGCGGTTGCTGCATTGTGAAAGATAAAGAAATAAATTCAAAACTTGACCTTATCAAACGCTTCGGGCATAATTCAGACGAACATTTTTGTTTGGGAATAAATGCAAAACAGTCAGAATTCCATGCTGCAATGGGATTGTGCAACTTCCCTCATCTGAATGAAATCATTACCGAAAGAAAGCAAATATCGCTAATGTATGATGAATTACTCGAAAATAAATTCCAAAGACCTAAAAAACATGAAGATTTAGAATATAATTATGCTTATTATCCGATTTTATTTAGGAATGAAGAACATTTATTAAAGACTTTTGAGGCATTAAATGCCGAGGACATTTATCCAAGGAGATATTTTTACCCGAGCTTAAATACTCTTCCTTATATAAAAAACAAGCAAAACTGCCCCGTTTCTCAGAATATAAGTTCAAGAATAGCTTGTCTGCCGCTTTATGTCGGTTTAGAAAATGAAAACATAGAGAAAATCGTAAATATTGTAAGATGTTAGGAGTAAAAATGGAGCAAGAAAATACCGAAAAGACAGTGAAATTGCATGTAGGATGCGGAACTCAATACAAAGACGGCTGGATTAACATTGACAACAATTCGGATAATAATATTACAAAGCTGGATTTAAATTGGGATTTAAGAAATCCTTTGCCTATTAAAGAAGATTGTGTTGATTTTATTTATAATGAACACTTTTTGGAACATTTAACTGTTTTGGAAGGATTGAAAGCTTTGGCGGACTTTAGGCGAGTTTTAAAACCCGGTGGGATTTTGCGTGTCTCCATGCCGGATTTGGCTGATATAGCGGCTGATTATAATAATGACAATTGGAAGCAGGATAAAGCTGAATTTTTTCAGAAATTCGGACTTACTTTTATTCAGACAAAAGCAGAATTGATGAATATAAATTTTAGATGTTGGGGGCATCAATGGCTTTATGATTGGGAAGAATTAACAAGAAGGCTTAGAGAAGCAGGATTTACACAGATAAAGCAATGCAAATTCAAGGAAAGTGAGCATATTGAACTTGTAGGATTAGAAACCAGAGATGAATCTACTTTGATTGCCGAAGCAACAAAATAACGGATTAAGGATTGGGGATAATGTATAAAGATTGTACTGAAGCTAAATTAAAAGAAAAAACTAAAATATTGCCTAAGAATATTTTTATATTTCCTTGCGGTTCTGAAATAGGACTGGAGCTTTACCGTTCGCTTTCAAAATCTGTTCACTTTAATGTTATTGGAGGGTCTTCTGTTGATGACCATGGGAAATTTGTTTTTGAGAACTATATACCCAATCTTCCTTATATTGAGGATGAGAGTTTTATAGATGAATTAAATAAAATTATTGAAACACACAAAATTGACTTTATTTTTCCGGCTCATGACAGCGTAGTGTTCAAATTAGCACAAAATCGGGATAGAATTAAATGTTTAGTAATTAATTCCGACAAAAAAACCTGTGAAATTACAAGATCTAAGCTTCAAACATATAATTTTCTTAAAGATGCTGTTTTAACCCCTAAAGT
Source organism: Candidatus Gastranaerophilales bacterium (assembly GCA_028694425.1). Classification (GTDB taxonomy): domain Bacteria; phylum Cyanobacteriota; class Vampirovibrionia; order Gastranaerophilales; family Gastranaerophilaceae; genus JAQVKX01. The sequence continues at coordinate 428 of JAQVKX010000229.1, read as the reverse complement.
CTATTCAATCAAGGATGATATGCAATTCCCTGTTTTCTTAAAACCGGAAGTCGGACAAGGATCAAAAGGGTGTTTGAAAGTTTCTTCAAAATCAGAATTAGAAAAGTATTTTAAACCGTCAATGATGATTTTAGAATACCTGCCCGGAAGGGAATATACCGTAGACTGTTTTACAGACCATAAAGGACGTTTATTATATGTTTTTGGTCGTGAACGTTCAAGGGTATTAAACGGAATAAGCGTTAATTCAAAAGCTGTTAATTTGCCTAAAATTAATAATATAGCCGAGAAAATTAACAGTATGCTTAAATTACAAGGAGTTTGGTTCTTTCAGTTAAAAGAAAACAAAAACGGAGAGTTGTGTTTACTTGAAATTGCACCCAGAGTCGCCGGTACAATGGGGTTATCAAGGGCTTATGGAGTTAATT
>JAQVKX010000228.1 GCA_028694425.1 Candidatus Gastranaerophilales bacterium | reverse complement strand
TAACTTTTCTATATGTTCGTTCATTGAAGCTGGTGATACTTGACTACCAAAAACTATTGCGGCATCAAACATTTCCTTACTTTTAAATTCATCAAGCGTTATCTCTCCATCTTTGTTAAAATCTCTTTCTATAAAGAGAGTACCGTTTGCGGCTTGAAGTTTTTCATTGTGAATATTAAAATCGCCAACATCATAACCACAGTTAATATATTGAGTCCAAATATCAAAATTTTCTATACTTTGCTGCTGGGGATATCCCTGACCATTGGAATTAGGACAAGTACCACCGGAAAAAAGACTTGGTTGACCGTTATAAGTAGGAGGATTTTGACCATTACAACCGGGAAAAGGAAGCGGACCGGTATAGCCTTGAGAAAGCTGACCATTGCCCGGACAGCCTATCGGTCTATTCATTATAGAAGGCAGTACCACTTCCGTAAAAAAATAAGCGGCAACTAAAATATCTGACATAAATGAATTTCCTAATTGTGGGATTGACATAAATTTTCCTCCATTGAATACTTAATATATATATATTAAGTATAAAGTATATAAATAATTGACAAAATTATAAATATTTCTTAACAATTGTTAATATTTTTAGAATATATTATAATTATTCATATGTATAAGTTAGAAAAATTTATGGGGAAAAGAGTTTTAACATCATCGTTTATTGATGATGCTTTTGTAACAGCGTTTTTTACCACAAGGGATTTGCCTCTAAAAGCAGGCGAAAGAAAAGATTTAGCTGAAGAGGTTGAGAATAATAAAAAACTTATTTGTGAAGCTTTAAAGATACCGTTTGAAAACCTTATTATTCCGCAGCAAACGCACAGCGATAATGTTTTGATTATAAAGGAAAAAGGTAAAGGGGAAAAGGGAAAAGCAAAAATGAAAAATTCCTCTTCACTTTCTTCTCACCTCTCACCTCTCACTTCTCACTCGTTTGCTTCAAAAGACGCTGTTGTTACAAACCAACCCGACGTTGCCATTGCACTTAATTTCGCCGATTGTGTCCCGATTATTTTTTACGATCCCGTAAAAAGAGTTGTTGCAGCGGCACATGCAGGCTGGCGTGGAACTACAGCCCAAATAGGTCCCAAAACGGTTAAAAAAATGGCGGAAGAATTTTCTTGTGAGCCAAAAGATATAATTGCGCTTATCGGACCTGCAATAGGCAAATGCTGTTTTGAAGTTAAGGAGGATGTCTTGAAAAAGCTGGCTGCATCGGTAAATAATCAATCCGAGGAAGCATTTTCGGATAATCATGTCGATTTGAAACTAGTCAACAAGTTTCAATTATTAACCTGTGGGGTAGAAAAAATTGATGTATGTGAGTATTGCACTTCATGTCAAAATGAGTTATTTTATTCTTATAGAAAAGAACATGGCAACACCGCAAGACATTCGGCGGTTGTTATGATAAATAGTAAATAGTAAATAGTAAATAGGAAATAGGAAATAGGAAATAGAAAATGACACTGAACGTTATTGAAAAATTAAATACAATAAGCGAAGTAATGACCGATTTGATTAACTTTGTCCAAACCGACAAAGATGTTGAGCCGGATTTTCAGGAATATTTAAAAACAATCGGAGTAAAAGAATTAACGCCTGCCCAGTCTCAAGCTGTCTGTATGCCTTATATATTCGAAAGAAATATCAATTCAAAAAATATCCTTGAGATTTTTCTGGAAAAAACAAAAAAAGCTACAAAATACGCAAGGACAATTATCAAAGGTCTTACAAGCTCTGTTTCATCAATCTTTGAAGTTAAGAAAATCCTCAAGAACGGTTTTGAGCTGTATAATTTGGTTAATGAAAAAACATATTCCGTTATTTCGCTTGTAAAAATGACGCATTTTAGAGGAATTGGCGTCGGGCAGTACGTTATTGCAAGGATTTTCGAATTTGAAGAAGAGTATTACCTGCTTGAAATCTCAAATATTTTAGCCCCGAGCCAAAAAGATGACGCTATGCGTTATGCCATCGCAAAAATTATTCAAGCACCTGAACTTGTATACAAAGACAATTCGCAAAAACAAAAGGAGATTGAAAAACAGGTTAAAAAACTATATAAAAAGTTTACCGAATGTTTTGAGGCTGAAGAAATTATTACAACAAATAAGTTAGCAGACGATATTATGGGGATTTTTAATGATTATGCGGAAAACAATAAAAAGCCGACAAAAGAAGAAATTTCCTCAAAAATTCAGGAATTAGACGAATATAAATTCTTTAATGTGGAAGAATTTAATAATTCTTATGAGAATTTTCTGGAAAATTCACTTGGCGGATTTTCTTCGCATAAAGAGACTTATGACGTCGGAATAATTTTTGATGAAGAACTCGGGCTTTCGGCCGTGCCGTTTTATAAAACTTTCTGTAAAATTTTCGAAGCAAAGGATTATATGAAGGTTGAAAATTATGACAAATGTGTAGAACATTTTCTTTTAACCGACGGGATTTCGGCTAATCTTATCAGAAGAGTTGCCCAAAAATATCCGAAATTTATGAAAATAATAAACAAAATCTATTCAACGGATATGACGTTGGAGGAATTGCTTGAAAAGTATAAACCGCAGTATTTGAAAGAGAAAATTTATTCTTCAACAACAGTGCTTTATCAATCAAATACTTTTTCCAGAACATTGGGTTATATTGAAGATGAAGAAAATAAGCCTAAATTTGATGCAACAACCGTAGGAAGGAACGAACCTTGTCCTTGCGGTAGCGGCAAAAAATACAAAAAATGCTGCATGATGGCTTATTCGTAAGATATTTCCCCCCCCCTATTTCTTCTAATTTACCTAATTCTTCAACTTTGCTGTCTGATTTTTTAAAAAAAATCGTTTAAAATGATAAAATCCTTGGATTGCTTCGTTGCTCGGCTACGCCTCACTCCTCGCAATTGTAAAAGTCAAATAATTAGTTACATGATTGCAACCTGTTTTGGGGTTTTTCCGTTCAACGACGAATGCCCCCGATGTTCATTATAATATACTATATATTTTAACAATTCTTCCTT
>JAQVKX010000227.1 GCA_028694425.1 Candidatus Gastranaerophilales bacterium | reverse complement strand
AACATTTCATATGTTGTTGTGAAACGGGCAAAAAAGCTCGCTCAGACGGTGAAAACGGTTACAGTGTGGTAAAAATTCTTGAAGAAGCAGAAAAAATTATGCTCGGTGAAAACATTAAGAAACTTGCTGAAGTCAACTTTGCCTTGTCAAGATTAAAAAAATAAATAATAGTTAGAGTTTTAAAAACGAAATCTGTAGTAGGCTGGGCAGGGGCAAATGTATTTTGCCCGACAACAAAAAGGAAAAGTAAGATACAAATATTTCATATGAGGATGTAAAAGATGGCAAATTTTATTACAATTTTTAGGATATTTTTGGTATTTATTGCAGCGTATCTGCTTTTTGACAAAAGTTTTGCAGGATGTATGTGGGCGTTATTGCTTACTATTATTGCATTTTCTCTTGACGGCGTTGATGGCTGGGTTGCCAGAAAGTTAAATGAGACTTCCAAACTTGGTGCAGTGCTTGATATAATGAGCGATAGGATTGTTGAAAATACTTACTGGATTGTATTTGCTGTTCTGGGATGGTTGCCTGTAGTATTTCCTTTATTTGCAATTACAAGAAGTTTTGTAGTAGACAGCTTAAGAAGCGTTGCGATGGAACAAGGTTTCACCGCTTTTGGCGAAACAAGTATGCAAAGTGACAAAATAGGTTATATGATTTGCTGTTCCAAGTTTTCAAGAGTAGCTTACGCTGTTGCAAAAGTACTTGCATTTATATTGATAATCTTTGCCAAAATACCGGGGCTGGATCACGATATCTCTGTGTTTTTATTTGCAATTGCTTACATGCTGGCAATTGTTGCACTTATGTTTTGTTTAGTAAGAGGCTTGCCTGTCATATTTGAAAGTAAAAGGCTTTTTAAGAATGAAAAAGTTTAACATAGTTTTATTTGAGCCTGAAATTCCTCAAAACACTGGAAATATTGCAAGATTATGTGCCTGTACCGGTACAAATCTTTTTCTGATAGGGAAATTGGGGTTTTCACTTTCTGATAAGTACACAAAACGTGCAGGGTTGGATTATTGGGAAAACGTTAATCTTGAAAAATTTGATACACTTGAAGAATTACAAAACCAATACAAAGATGCTAACTTTTATTATCTGACAACAAAAAGCAAAAAATCGTTCTTTGATGTAGAATTTAAAGAAGGTGATTTTTTAGTTTTCGGACCTGAAACAAGAGGTTTGCCTGAAAAACTTTTGAAAGAAAATCAAATAAATGCTGTTACAATCCCGATGTTAGAAAATCAAAGAAGTTTAAATCTTTCAAACTCGGTTGCGATCGTGCTTTACGAAGCAATCAGGCAAAATAGGTTAAAAGCAAAAAGCAAAATGTGGAATGTGATATGATTTATAACAAAGAATATTTTAAAAATCTTTTGCCAAAACGTCCCGAAGATTCAAATAAAGGAACTTTCGGGCATGTCTTAAATATTGCAGGAAGCAGATTTTACACAGGTGCAGCTTATTTTTCAAGCATTTCAGCACTTAGGGTCGGTTGCGGACGGGTAACGTTGGCAAGTGAGGCGGCAGCCTGTAAGGCTGCCGCCTCACTTTGCCCCGACATAATCTTAATGCCTTTAGACAAACTTAAAAAAGAGGTTTTTAATAAGTTTCAGGTAATCTCAATCGGTTGCGGGCTTTCTACGGAAAAAGATGCCGTAAGACTTTTTAAGAGAGTACTAAAATTTTTAGAAAACTTTGATATTCCGGTTGTAATTGATGCTGACGGACTTAATATTTTGGCAAAAATAAAAGTAAGGTTGCCTAAAAATGTAATATTAACTCCCCATCCCGGAGAAATGACGAGGTTAATGGGAGTTGACATATATGATATTCTTGAGCAGCCTGAGTTCTGGGTCAAAAAATGCTGTGAAAAATTTAATTGTACAACTGTTTTGAAATTACATAAAACTCTTGTAGCGGATAATTCAGGCAATTTTTATGAGAATAATTCAGGGAATTCGGCTCTGTCGCATGGCGGAAGCGGAGATGTTTTAACAGGTATGATAAGTGGGTTTCTGGCTCAGGGATTGAACTTATTTGAAGCAAGCTGTTTGGCGGTTTATTTGCATGGAAAAACAGCTGAGATTGCAAGCGAGGAACTAACCGAATACTGCACTTTAGCTTCTGATTTAATAAATTATATTCCTAAAGCTATGTTTTAACATTCATTGATTTATTTAAACCTGATTGTGCTATATCTCGGATTGTTAAAATATTAGGTACACTTTCATTATTATCGCATTCTAACATTAAATCGGTTAAGGATATTATTTGCCTAAAACTCATTTCAATGTCTGCGTCAATGTCTTGCTTATTCATGCTTTATCCTTTCTTTAATATATTTGTACTTGGTTATATTACCATTTATGCACTATAAAATCAAGTGCAAAAATAGTGTGTATAAAATAATTTAAAATACATGTACAATATTGAATTAAAGAGGAATAACTATGTTTAAGATAGAGAAAACTGAAATGATAAATAAGACATTTAGATTACCTGCACCTCTTGTTCAAGAAATGCAAAAGATTGCACAAGAAGAAGGTATTTCACTGAATAATTTAGTAAAACAATGCTGCGAATATGCACTTAAAAATTTTAAGGATATGAAATAAATCATAGATTTTATCAAACTTGATTTAAAAAGTTTATTTGATAAGATAATTAAAGTGAATGTTGAATAGAAAAGAAGACAAGATGCGTAGATGCGTGGAGGCGTAGAGTAAAATATTAAAAAATCCTTCAGCCTTTCAGCAAAAATGCTTTTTCCTTTTTCCTTTTTTAAAATTCTATTGTCGGGGTAGAAATCCCAACCTACAAATCAAACTTACAATTAAATATTATATGTGCTTGTGGCTCAGCTGGCCTGTTGAATCTTTTGCAGAAAGCAAAAGTTCAACAAAAATTAAATTAAGCTCTAGACAGCTGAGAAGGCAAATGACAATTTAATAATGAAAACTTAATAATCAAACTCTGTAGAACAAGAAAAGGCTAAAATACCTAAAGTCTTTTTGCCTACTTTTTC
>JAQVKX010000050.1 GCA_028694425.1 Candidatus Gastranaerophilales bacterium | reverse complement strand
GTAATATCTTCAATAAATGTCGGCATAATTTTCTCCTTTTTTTATATTCTTACACGAAATTTTAGGTAAATAAGTTTTTCTTTATGTTTCACCTTTTATGTTTTAAGTTTCCCACAAAGCAACTTAAAATACAAGTTTAATGCTTATTTAAAAAACTCTACTTTTCCTGTATCTATGTTGTAATAAGCAGAAATAATTTTTAAATCATGTTTTTTCATGTAAGTACTTATTTCTTTATCTTTTAAAATATTCCCTACGCTTAGTTTGGCATGTTCTTTAATAACATTTTCATATGAATATCTGTTTTCCTTTTTACAACATTCAATAGCCGATGTTATTGTTTCTTTGATGCTCTTAACGGAAGAGGTTTTGTTTTCTTCTCTCATAACGGTTCCGACCTCATGGCAAAACTCATGACTAATTATTACAACGAGATTAACTCCAAAATTATTAACGGCATATTTAATATTCTCTAAAACATTTTCATTTATAACATTTCCTGCATTTCTGATTACAAAAATATCACCCAAACCTTGGTCAAAAATTATTTCCGGAGCTACTCTCGAATCCGAACAAGCCACAATAACAGCAAACGGATGTTGACCATTAATCAATTTTGTTCTTCTTGTTTTGTCAATATTCGGATGTTTCATTTGAAAACTTACAAATCTGTCATTGCCTTCTTTTAACTTATACAAAGCTATTTCTGCAGGTACATTCGGAGGTACCATCGCATAAACTTGTGCTGCAAAAAACACCGTAAACAAAACTAAAATAATTCTTCTCATTTAATACCTCTTCTTGCTAAACTGCCACAAATGCATTATAACTCATAAAAATATTTTTTAAAGACGGATTTTTTCCATGGTACTCAATGCTCATTTATTAAATTTATATAAAGGCACTATAATTGTGTGATACACTAAAAATGGAGATTACAGACAGTGTTAAGGGGGAATTATGATACCTATTTTAGATTTAAAACGCCAATACAAACAAATCGGCAAGGAGATTGAAAAAGAAGTTGTGGAAGTTTTACGCTCAGGTTCTTACATCTTGGGAAAACACAATAAAGCATTGGAAGAAGAACTTGCCGAATATGTCGGGGTTAAGCACGCCGTAGCACTTAACTCAGGGACGGATGCTCTTCATCTGGCACTTAGAGCGTTAGATATCGGTGCAGGAGATGAAGTTATTACAACGGCATTTACTTTTGTTGCAACAACCGAAGCAATCGGTATTGTAGGTGCCAAGCCTGTTTTTGTAGATATTGACCGGGATACTTTTAATATTGATGCAGAAAAAATTGAAAATGCAATTACACCTAAAACAAAAGCAATTATTCCTGTTCATCTGTATGGACAACCTTGTGATATGAAAACAATTATGGATATTGCAAAACGGCACGACTTATTTGTAATTGAAGATTGTTGCCAGGCTATCGGTGCAAAAATAGGTGATAAACAGGTCGGTTCATTTGGTGATGCCGGTTGCTTCAGCTTCTTCCCGACAAAAAACCTTGGTGCAATGGGAGACGGCGGACTTTTGACTACAAATTCAAAACTGATTAACGACAGAGTTATTGCTCTGAGAAATCATGGCGGTGCCGTAAGATATTACCATGACGAAATAGGTGTAAACAGCCGCTTGGATGAAGTTCAGGCAGCCATTTTAAGAGTTAAGTTTAAGCATATTAACGAATGGAATAAAAAAAGACGTGAAAATGCTTACAGATACAATGAATTATTTGCAAATCACCTCGAAATTCAAACACCGAAAGAAATGGACAAAACATATTGTGTTTATCATCAATATACGGTAAAAATTCCTAACAGAGATGAAGTTCATAAAATGCTTCAGGAAGAAGGGGTTGGTGCAATGCTTTATTATCCCGTGCCTTTGCATTTACAAAAAGTCCACGAGTATTTGGGTGTAGGCGAAGGTTCTTTGCCTTACACAGAGGAAAATACAAAACTCGTAATTTCTCTTCCAATGTTTCCCGAATTAACCAAAGAAGAGCAAAAAACCATCGTAGACACACTGATTAAATGTGTAGAAAAATCCAGGCTAAGCAGAGTGGGGTAGGTCGGTAGGTCGGGCTTTCTAGTCCGACAGCAAAAAGTGAGAAGTGAGAGGTGAGAAGTGAGAAGGAGTGAAGCGTGAAGCGAAAAAGAAGACAAGATGCGTAGATGCGTAGATGCGTGGAAAACAAAACTTTTCACACTTCAACTTCTTAATCACTTAATCACCTAATCACTTATTCACTTTTAGAAAATCATTTTCTAGCACTAACACTTGCTTCAAACTGTTTAAAGGTTTCATTTCCTACAAGTTGTTCGAGAGAAGCACGTTTTGAGTAAAAATCGGAACGTGCTTTGGTTTGCATATCCAAAGACTCCCTGTAATAAGCATCTGTTATAATAATTAATTCTTTTGAACCTTTCTGTGCAAATTGATAATTCTGATAACGTTGTTGTGCCATTTTCCCTGTCATTTCAATTAACTTTCGGGTTGTCATATAATCATAATACCTGTTAATAATTTTTTGCTGAAGTTCATCGATTTTTCTCACAAGAATAATCATATCGGCATCATTAACTTTAGTATATTTATAATTAATTGCTTTATCGTCTTGAGACATAATCCCCAGAATATTGCCACCGATAAAAGAACCGCTTGCCAAAACAGGATTGCCGATGCCTGCACCCAAAAGCGTTGACATATTTGCAATTGATTGAAGAACTTTTTTAACTGATTTTTCATCAGGTTTATCCTTATCCGGATTTGAAAGTTTATAAAGTGCAAATTTTATAATATCGCTTTTTGTTGCAGCACCTTGCCAAAGCAAAGTTAAATCCTGCATCATATCATCATAATCCATTTGTAAATCCTGCGAAATCTCCTTGGAAATTCTTTTAATACTTAAATCCGCATAAGTTAATTTGCCTATTTGCTCATAAGGGTCAATTTCTTTTACTGATTTTGTATCAAGATTTTTGGTAAAGTTTGCTTTTTGTTCGACATCATCAGACGTCCCTACTCTGTAAGCAGGGTCTTTTATTGAGTTCAAATCTTCATAATCCATTGCGAAGGAAGGGAAAAGGGAAAAGGAAAAAGGGAAAAGCAATAATAATAAAATCACCGCTCTCATTATTTGCATTTTGCATTTTGTATTTTGCATTTACTTACCCTCCTTGCCTTTAAACAAAGCCGAATTGAAATTATATTGATACAAGTTCAATTTATCAACTGTTTTTTTACCTGCCAAACGTTGTAATTCAAGGTGATATTTTTTAGCATTCTGCATATAGTAATATTCCTGCAAAATCATACTGTCATAAAGCGAAGAAGATATGGAAATATCTAAAATATCTCCGGTATCAAGAGCTTTTGTATAATTTTTCTGATAAAGCAAAAGTTTTTGTCTGGATTCTTTAATTTGACTGAGAGTTCCTTTGTAATTATAATAAGTATCAATAATTTTGTCCTGTAAATCTTCGACCATAGCGGAGAGTTCAATTAATTCCGTATCGGTCAAAGGAATTTCCTGCGGGGTTGTTTTTTTGTTCAAAAGAGTTTGAGCCAATCTGCCGATAGCAAAAGAGCCTGTCTGAATAGCAGGGTCTGCTCCCATGAAAGTCGGAACAAAAGAACTTCCGCTGATGATTGCATTGAGAGTTTTTGCCATTAAAGAAGAATGAATTCTTCTTTGGCTTTCCGGAGTTGCAAGTTTTTTCAGAGCAAATCCTATAACTTTATTGTTTTCAACGGTTCCCTTCCAAAGATTTTCAATATCTTCAAGGTCTTTTTGCTTTTGAAGCTCAATTAATTCATCAAGCATTTGATTGTCCGTAATCAATAATGAACCCTTAATTACTTTTGGTTTATTTCCCAAGTTAATCTGTTCCTTAGGCATATTGCTAAGGTTAACTTCCTCAACAGCAAAAACCTGCAAAGGCATGATAAAAGATAATAAAAAAGCTATAAAAACCTTCCTCATAATAAAGTTATAGCACAGACTTTAATGTATGTCCAAGGAAAGGAAACAAGATGCGTGGAGGCGTGGAATTCTGTTTAATGCTTACTATTAAAATCACTTTTAAACTAAAGTAGCTTTAATCTAAAAACTACGCATCTACGCATCTTGTCTTCTTGTCATCTTTCTAATGCTTTGCCTTTTGCCTATTGCCCCGCTAAAAGTTTTTCCCTTAAAGCCTGAAGTTTTCTGAAATTATCAAGTTGCCTTTGAGGCAAGCTAAAATAATCATTTAAATTATTTTTAAGGCTTTTAAATTCTGAAAGCAATGACATAGGATCTTTTCCGGGAGGATTATACTCCTTGTTTTCCGGCTCATTGTACATGTTGTTGTAAGAATAATTTAACATAATAATCCTCCCTCGTTTTATATCTCCATATTTATAAAAACAATCCATGAACTTTAATTGCTTAATAAAGGATTTTTTTTAAACATCGTTACAAATTTTAATACCTGCTGCTGACGGAAGAAGTACTAGGATTAAAAGTGAAAACTAAGTCCAGATAGCTTTTACTGTACTTTAAAGGTAAAGGGTTTAATGGTAAAGTTTTTCTTACGGCATTCAGGGCAGCTTCATCAACCGCCCCGATTTCAGAAGTTCTTTTAACGTTTAATATAATTAATTTTCCGTCTTTTGCGATACGCAAGAACAATTCTACACTTTTATTGTCATATCCTTTGAGCGGTTTCCAGTTACACCTTACATTGCGTTTTAGTTCATTAACATAAGGGTTTATATCGTAAGTATTTAATGTTTTTCCCAATGCATTTTTGTCAAAACCTGTTCCACTGGCAGAGCCGATACTTGAACTTCCGCTATCTGAACCTATATCCTGAGGTGAATTAATAGAAGAACCTGAAGAAGTTCCCGTTGTCTTTCTGCTTAATCCTCCAAGCCCTGATGAAAGCGGTTTTATTTTGGGTATGGGGATAGAAAATTCACCGGGTATTGAGGACTCTTTAGGAATATTTTTAACACTTCGGCTATCAGATATTGGTTGTTGGGATGTTTGATTTAAGACAGATTTTTTAACTCTTGAAGTTGCCCTGCTCTCTGTATATCTTGAATGATTATTTAATGTAAACGCTATATCTTTTATTTTTTTATTATGATTAAGCGGATTTAGTCCGGTGATGTTTAATATACTAAATAAAAGTGCTAAAAGCAAAATAAAAATTACATGCCCGGTTATTGACGGTAAAAAGCTTTTATAAAGTGAAGTTTCCGGCTCAGATTTTTTTATAAAAGCAGGTATTCCGTTCCAAGGTTTTTTTGCTTTTTTAGAACGTATTGTAAGTGAAAGACACTTATGTTTACTTTTTTCTTGGATTTTCAATTACTGATAACCTTTTTTGAATCTGTGCCGCATTTTCATCTTTAGGAGCCAAAGCTATAAATTTTTTATAATTTATAACAGCTTCGGTATAATTTTTTTCTTTATCTAAGATTACTCCAAGCAAATAGTAAGCTAAAGCAAAATCGGGTTTTAATTTTTTTACGGAAATTAAGCATTCTTTTGCCTTTGTATAGTTGCCCAAGTCAAGAAATACCAATCCTAAATTAAATTTTGCTTCAACATTTTGAGAATCAAGCAAAAGTGCTTTTTCATAGTACTTTTGAGCATCATTAGGTTTTGCTTCATCCTTATAAATATTTCCGATATTAATTATCAGGTCAATATTGTTTTTATCCAATTCTAATCCTTGTTTATATACTTCAACAGCTTCATTATTTTTAGCTTGCTGTTGAAGTGTATCTCCGTATGCCAAATAAATCTTGACATCCGATTTATTCAAATTCAAAGCAGCTTTGTAGTTCTCGATAGCTTTTTCATAATCATTATCTTGTTTATATTTGTCGGCGATATCAACATATAACTTTGATAAATCTGTTTTTACTTTATCATTATCGTTTAATTCGAGTGATTTTTTGTAGTTTACAAGTGCTTTATCGTAATCCTTCAATAATGAATAAGAAAGTGCCACATTGTAATACAATTGGGCATTATCCGGCGAAATTTCCAATGCTTCATGATAATAATTGATTGATTGAACAAAATCTCCCGCCATATAATAATTCTTGCCTATTTCCCTTAAAACTTTAACATTATCTTTTTCTTGTTCTTTAAGTTTATTTAGAACAGCAATCGAATTGTTAAAATCTTTTTTTCTTTCATATATTGCGGCAAGATTATAATAAGCGTCATTACTGTCAGGTTTTGCCTCAAGATAGGCTTCGTAATACCTTATCGCATCAGGCTCTTTGCCAAGTCCGTCATATATTTTTGCAAGGCTGAAATTAATTTCTGTCAGCGAAGAATCTAACTTTAGTGCCGTCAAATATTCCTCTATTGCCTTTTCTTTTTCTCCGTTATTATCATAAGCTGTTGCAAGTATTACTCTGAGTTGAGGATTTTCAGGTTCTTCTTTTATCGCAGGTGCAATTATTTCAGGGATTTTTGCAAAATTCTGGGTTAATAAAAGAGCTTTTGCATAATTTTCCCATTCGTCAAAATCTTCAGGTGAAATTTTTAATGCGGTTTCATATTCTTTTACGGCATTTTTTTCCATGCCCAAGCTTAAATATAAATCCGCAAGACTTTTTCTGGCTTCAGTATCATTCGGATAGGCGGAGAGGAATTTCTTATAGTCTTCAACAGCTTTTTTTTGTTCGCTTATAAGACTTTGCACTTGTGCAATATTCAGATAAATATATTTATAATTCGGTAAAAGTTCGCTTGCTTTTTGGTATGCTTCATATGCACCTTTATAATCTTTTTGAACTCTGAGAATACTTCCGATGCTTAAATATATAAAACCGTCTTTAGGATTTAACTCGGAAGTTTTTTTATAATATTCCAAAGCCTTTTTCAAATCTTGTTGTTCAATATAAAAATCAGCAAGTTTAAGACAAATAAGAACATCATCCGGTGAAAGCTCCAAGGCTGCTTGGTATTCAATTTCAGCATTAATAAAATCATCCGCTGCATAAAACTCATTAGCTGCCTTAAAATGCTTATAGGCCTTCTTGCTCATAGCAAATGAAGGACCGCTAATTAATATTAAGGTCAGTGCTGATATTAAAAAATTTTTTTGTATCTTTTTCATAAAAGTACTTGTTTATTTAAATTCAATCAATGTATAATTATAGACATAGACACATTACATGTTACTTGAACTGAAAAATTAATTCAAGTGAGAACATAAAACGGAGTTATGAAAAAGGAGAGAAAAAATGAAAAAATGTATCAAAAAACTTTTAATGTTTTTATTCGCAATCGTGTTTTTAACAAGCAATGCTTATGCAAAAAGCTATCCCGATTTGCCTTCAAATCACTGGGCGTACAAGCAAATCCAAGCTCTTACTGATGAAGAAGTCTTAGTAGGTTATCCCGATGGGAATTTTAAACCTGATGAAACAGCTACAAGAGCAGAATTTACGGCAATGGTAGTTAAAGCTCTTCACCAAGATAAATCACCGTTGAAAAAAACATTTGAATTTAAAGATGTCCCATACAAGCATTGGGCGTTTAATACTATTCAAAGAGCAATTAACTTTGACCTTGTTAAAAATACACCTGACAATTTGTTCAGACCTGAAGATACCATTACAAAAACTGAAGCTATGGACATAATGATATCAGCACTTAATCTTAACAGATTAGGTTTATACAGAGCTAAAAAAGCTATCGGGGAGTTTAAAAATCCGAACGCTCCTATAACAAGAGCTGAAATGGCTTTCGGTTTATACAATATGCAATCAGAGGCAAGAAAAAATCCTAATAAAAAACTGGAAGATGCAATGAAGGCTAAAAGAGGCGAAGGTTATGTTTTAAGAGGAATAACCGTTGAAGGAACGGTTGCAACAATCCCTGCCGGAACAACTATTCCTGTTATGTTAATGACTTCTTTAAACAGCAAAATAAATAAACCATGCCAATGTTTTGTAACAAAAGCGAATAAACACTTAATTACAAAGGATTGTTACATTGTAGTTGCTCAATCAAGTAAAATTGACGGTTCAATTACAAGTGTTACACCGGGTAAATTGTTTGTAACCAGAGGAAGAATGGGGCTTGAAACAAAAACCGTTACAACTCCGATTGAACAAACAGCATGCTTTCCCGGATGTATTAACACAGATCAACAATTGAACTGGTTTATGAGAATAGTCAGAGCAATTATCAGAGGCGGTGATGTTAAACTTAAAGCAGGTAAGATTGTTAAAATTACAACAACAAAAACCATTAAAGTTGACCTTACAAGCGGCTGGATAATTGAATAGAGCAATATGCCAAAGCAAAAAAACCTCGGATTTTCCGGGGTTTTTTGTTAATATTTATTATACTTAGTTGTTTACTAAGACCACTGCACAAGTATATAAAATTTGTTTTTTCTTACTTGTGCATTAGTCTCTTAATTGAGATTTGAGCAGTGGTTTTTGCTTTCAGGATGTGGAAATCATTGTCCAAATTCCGCATGGACAAACGCCTGCACATATTCCGCAACCGATACACTTTTGGGAATCACTTACATATTCAAAAGTGCCGTCGTCATGAGAAACTCTTGATATAGCAAATTCCGGACATATTTCCATGCAGAATTCACAATCCCTGCAAACTCCGCAGCTTAAGCAGCGTTCCGTTTCTCCCTCGGTATCCATTGCCATAACATTTTGAGGATGAATAGGACTGTAATACTCTTTTTTAATCCTATCTTGCGGAATCATAGGAGTTTTTTCAAATTTATCAAGTTTTTTGCCGGAGAGCATTTTATCAACATTAATTGCTACTTTCCTGCCGTCTCCTATTGCATTTGCAAATAGCCCGAGGTTTAAAACGTCCCCTGCACAAAAGATTTTATGATTTGCTTCGGCTTGAAAGTACTCATTTACTTTTACAATACCTTTGTCATCAAGATACTCCGAACCCAGGAAAGATACATCAGATCTGTCTCCGACCGAAATTATAACCGTATCGGCACTTATAATCCGTCCGTCTTTCAAGTGTACGCCTTTTTCGGAGATTTTTTCGGTAAAACAAGGCCAAAGAATTTTTGCACCGAGCTTTTGGGCATGTTTTATTTCTTTATCAAAAGCGGAAGGTTTTTGTATATCAATGGCTGTAACTTCCTTCGCACCGAGCTTGTAAGCCCCTGTTATAACATCAATTGCGGCGTTTCCTGCACCGATTACAACAACTTTGTTGCCGATCTTCGGTTTTTGACCGGCATTAACAGCTTTTAAGAAATCAAGTCCTTTAATAAGCCTTTCATGACCCTCAAAAGGAATTACAACAGGAAGATGTGCACCAACAGTGGTAATAATTGCCACATAATCTTCTTCGAGAGTTTTAAATAATTTTTTATCAATTTTTACACCTGTTTTAAAATTAACGCCAATATTTTCTATACGTTTAAGCTCAAGTTCAAGAATCTTTCCGTCTAACCTATCGTGAGGTATAACCTGCTTCAGCTTTCCGCCGATAACTTTATCTTGTTCAAAAACATAAACCTGATAACCTGCTTTTCTCAAATGCCAAGCAGCAGTGAGACCGGCAACTCCTGCACCAATTATTGCAATTTTCTTTTTAATCTCTTTTTCAGGCGGTTTAACTTTAATATCTTTGCTTAAAAGTCCTAAAGCTGCCGTTTTAACAGGGATATCAACATGTTTTCTGCTGCATTCATCCACGCAAAGATTCGGACAAACCTGACCGCAAACAGAAGCCGGAAAAGGACTGTAATCTAATACAAGACTTAAAGCCTCGGCTATTTTACCTTCTCTTAAAAGAGCAATCCTTTTTTGTGTCGGAATGTATATCGGGCAATTGTATTCACAAGGCGGAGAATAAAAAGCGTTCCGCCATTCAGGGTACTTTAGTCTCAAATCACCTTTCTCTACAAATTCCGCTACATAGTAATCTTCTTCAATCAAATCTCCGAAAATTCCGTTTTTTACCCAGAAGTTTTGCCTGAAATCTTTCATCGGGACAAAAGACTTTGCTTCCCTTTCTTCAAAGGTTTTAGCTAAAATCTTTTTCCACTTGCCAAATTCTGAAAGTTTTTTATAAAGCTGCGGTTTATCTATTTTTTCAAGAAAATCTTTTAAGCCGTCAGATAAAAATTCTTTGTCATTTTCATCAAGTTCAAGGATGAAAACTTCGTCGGAGATGTTTTTAATGTTGCCTCTGACATAAATCGTTCCGCCAACCATCCCGACACAGCTTCTTAAACCTAAAACAGAGTCTGAATTTTCGCATTCCCAACCGCATACAACCGCGATACCTCCGCCAATAAACTCAAAACTGAACGAGCCGGTATTTTTAAGTGTCCAAAACTCGGGTGCAGGAAATTTTGGGTCATGCTTCATTAAAGCACCGGAGCGGGTTCCCACTCTTCCGCCTACATAAATCTTCCCTGAAGCCGCACAATGTGCGGCAGTATCTCCGCAATCACCTTTAATAATTATTTCTGCTCCCGCATTAAGCCAACCTGCATCCGCAGGTGCGGAGCCTTCTACAACTATTTGAGTGCCTTTCATGCCCATACAGCCTACACGCTGACCGGGATTTGTCACATTAAATTTTAGAGGTAAATTTTTCTCTGACCAAAGCGGTCCTCCGATATCATGCTGACCTGATGCATGTATATCAAATTCTGTATAATCTTGTTTTAGGTAATCATACACTTCCTGCAACAATTTTTGAGTTGATTTTCTTTGACCGTCAACAATTCCTTGTATATTAATTCTTTTAGCTGTTTTAGACATTTAAACCCTCTAAATATAAGTGCTCACATCCCCTCTCCCTTTGGGGGAGAGGGGATTTTTCAACGCGAGGTACGAGCGTTAGAAAAATTGGGTTAGGGGTAAAAAAGATTATACTGATGTCGATACCCCTCACCCGGCTTTCTAATACTCGCAGCTTTCTGCTTGTATTGAAAGCCGACCTCTCCCCCAAAGGGAGAGGGGAAAATATTGGTAATACCTGTGTTTTATTTTTTGTCAAAAACTGTCTTAACAATTATTTTTTCCTCTAATGTTTTTTATAAACAGACATTTTAGCAAACATGTTGTATTTTTAGTCTGTTGGCAACATGTTCGTCAACCGTAATTAATGCATCCGACCTTCCGACAGGCAATGAACTGTTACCTATCGGTGCCATTAATTTTTTAAGTTCCATGTCAGTTGAAAGAAAATAATTAACAATATTTTCCGCAACTTTGTCAATATCTAAACGCTTAACCAATATAGGATTTTGTGTTGTAATTCCAACCGGGCAAAGCCCTGTGTTGCAAGCATTGCACTTGCCAAAGTCATTTCCGACACAACCCGCAATTTGAAGCATTAATTTACCCGTAAAAATACCGTTTGCCCCAAGACATATCATCTTAAAGGTATCTCCGGCAAGGTTTCCGCTCATGCCAAGTCCTCCGCCTGCCCAAAGCGGAATTTGTCCTTGCTTGCCTTGATGCACAGCCGCCAGATAACAGTCTCTAATCTTGGAAACAATCGGATGACCGGTATGATTTAATGAAATTTCGTGTGCCGCACCCGTACCGCCAGCTATTCCGTCTAAAAAGAACCCGCCGACAATATTATAAGGATCTCTCAAAAGATTATTATAAACAGAAACGCTTGTAACGCTTGCCGCAACCTTTATTGCAACCGGAACTCTAAACTGAAAAGCAGAACTTAAAGACAAAAACATTTTCTGAACGCTTTCTTCTATTGAATAAAGCCCCTGATGATTAGGCGGGCTTAGTAAATCCGCCTTTGGCACACCTCTGATTTCCTGAATATGTTTTACAACTTTCTGAGCCTGTAAAAGACCTCCGTCCCCCGGTTTTGCACCTTGACCGATTTTAATCAGTACACCTGCAGGATCTTCCGTCATATCAGGCATGGCGTTAATAATTCTATTCCAGCCAAAATGTCCTGAAGCAATTTGCAAAATCATATATTTCAAATATTTTGACTTTAAAAGCCTTACCGGAATTCCGCCTTCTCCTGTACACATACGTACAGGAAGCCCTACAACTTCGTTTAAATAAGCAGTAGCAATAGCCAAAGCCTCCCACATTCGCCAAGAAAGTGCTCCTATTGACATATCACCGATTATTATCGGATAAATCCACCTATTAGGAGGAATTTCTTCTGATAACTCCAGTTGACCGTCTTTAATGGTAAACGGTATTTCTTCAGGCGGCATAACTCTTCCAAACGGTGCAAGCATATTGAAGGTGTGTCTTTGTGCATCAAGCGAAGGATCCGTCATCTGGGAAATCCTGCCGATTTTGATTTTATCGAGTGTCCGACCTTCTGTATGGAGGTTTGTTCTGCCTCCTCGCTTTAAAGGCTCGCCAAAAGAAGCTCTATGCTTGATTGCCATTCTTTCTTCCGGATTTTTAACCGGTCTGATTGCATTGTTTGGACAAACTTTTTCACAGATTCCACAACCTTTACAATAATTTTTAATATTTACAACCTGTTTAATCACCGGAACTGTTTGAAAAATAACTTTTGGTTTAGGTTTAAGTTCTTCGCTGATTACTTTTCGTCTTTTTTCAACTCCTGCTTCAATTGAGTTAAAAGGACAAGCAGCAATACACTTTCCACAAAGCGTGCATCTGTCTTGGTTATATTCTATAATCCATTGCAAATCATCTATTGCAACTTCGTTTACGTTCATTGTTGCCATCGTTCAACCTTCAAATCATTATTTACAACAACAGTTTCATGTTCATTCGGATAAATATCTTCCTCAAAATTTCTATCCGGCAAAACTTCATTAAGTCCTGTAACTTCAGAGGTAATTATAACCATATCATCCGTTCTGCCTACAACAACAGGTCTTAATTTCTTTGAATCACAACAAGTAAAGACCGTTCCGTCAGGTAATACAGCAACAATAGTATTCGGACCGTTTATTTCCAAATGTGCCAAAGAAGCTTTAATTCTTAATAAAATTTCTTTATCTTCCCGTTTTTCAATATCAGCAAAAGGAAGAGGCGTTATTGTATGCTTATAATACTGCAAAGGCCACTTTAAAATCTTATT
>JAQVKX010000226.1 GCA_028694425.1 Candidatus Gastranaerophilales bacterium | reverse complement strand
TCCTTGATTTAAAAGTCTAATAACGCAAAACTTTTGAGCCGCATACTCGGTGTTGTCTGATGTAGCAAATAATTTTCGTGTTTAGTGCTCGATAATAAAAAATTTTTCTTCGGGGATAGTATAAATGGTCTCGATATTTTCACCAAACTCTTTTAATTTCGCCAGCTTGTCAGATTTTTCTTCCGTGTAGTGGCAAAAAGTTTTTATCGGCAAAATCCCAAGCCCTTTATTATACGTATCATCGTCATTTTCATAGTAATACTTAGATAAAACAAGTGCGCCGGCAGAAGAACCACCAACAACCTTGCCAGATAACAATTTTTTCAAATTCGGAACCTCGGCAAGGTGGTCTTGCAGCCAATGTGTATTTCCACCTTTTAAGTAAATTACATCAGCCTGCTTAATCTGCTCAATAAAAGCACTTGTTTTATCGGTTGCCATCTCGAAGCTAAAAACTTTTTGCGACGAAGCGGAAGAAAAATTCCTTTTATCTTCTTCGAACTTTTCATTCCAGAGTTCTTTTCCTCTCGCAAAGAGAACGACCAGCACATTTATTTTATCTGACAAGCCGTTGACCATTTCTAAGAAAAATTTTTTATTATCTGGTGATTGCCTACCGGCCTGACCACCATGCAAAATATACTTTGTCATATTGAAAAATTATTTGCTATTTCAGACAACGTCAGGGATATACGAAGTTTTTCTAGAACGAAGTGGAAGAAAAATTTGGGTGAGGGGCGAGCCGAGCCCCGAACCGTATATCCCTTGTTAAACGACCCGAGTGGAGCGTAGCGGAACGAGAGCGCAGCGTGGCACGGAGCGAAGCGGAGTGAGTCGAGAAAAGAGCGTTCATAATAAAGGGGCAAAACTTTTACTCCAATGTATAATCCCAGCCCGGTTGCCATGCTTTCGTTTTTCTCCAATCATCAGCAAAAGCCTGCTCCCATGTTTTATTTTTCAGTAATACATCTAAAGCTAATTGCGGGGCTTTGTGCGCGACAATGGCAACCGACTTTCCATCATAATTTTTCTTTAAAAAATCAAGAAAATCACTTATTCTCTCCTTGACATCTTCGTAGGATTCACCGTCAGGAAATCTCTTCGTTACATGTTGTTCTTGGAGGGGTTCAACAATTTCAGAGGGCTGTGCATTATATTTTCCATAACTACATTCCCTCAATCGTTTGTCAGGAATAATTTTGACTTTATCTTTGAATGTTAATTCAGCGGAATGCACAGCCCGTTTTAAGTCAGAGCAAAAAACAACATCAAAATGTTTATCTTTGATTTTATCCCAAAGTTCTTTTGATTGTTGAACCCCTAATTCTGAAAGCTCTACATCAAACCAGCCAGAAGAGATTTTCTGCTCATTGTCTGTGGTAGTTCCGTGAACAAAATAAGTGATTTTCGTTACCATATTGTTATTGAAAAATTATGATATTTAAAAGTTTTGCCCCCTCAAAATTCAAATAGCTCTTTTCTCGATTTCGTTTAACGTTAGGCATATCCGAAGTTTTTCTGAAGCGTAGCGTAAGAAAAATTTGGGAGAGAAAATTTTGCTTTCCTTGATTTATTATAAAGTGCAAAATTTTTGAACCGGATATGCCTTGTTATCTGATGTTTATTTTATTTTGCCGGGTTTATAGCTCCCCGTTAATTTCTCGCTCCATTCTGTTTAAAAAATTTTCTAAAAATAAAATTCTTTCACGACAGATTTCTTTTGCCGTTTCAGTGAACAGCTTGCCGATTAAAAATTTAGATTTTACTGCAAATTCTATTTGAGGACTATGCTTCGTTTTGTCTTTGATTCTACCGTTAATTTTGCCGTGCATATTCTCCTTAATATATTCATCTATATCAACCTTCTTGTAAATATTAGCATTATTTTTGCCAATCCAGCAAAATTGACGAGCCACACCAATAGCACCGATAGAATCTAGTTTATCAGCATCAAATAGAATTTTTGCTTCGATGGTTTCAGGCACGTTCTCTGTTTTATAGCGATGCGAAATTATGCAATCCTGAATATGTTTAATTTGTTTTGCAGTAAAATCTAAATTTTTTAAAATCGGCTCCGCCATTTTTGCACTTTCAATAGCATGATCAGTTTTTCCACTCGGGTCATTCATTTCTTTGTGTCCACCGATGTCATGCAATAAAATGGCGGCTTGCAGCACATCCATGTCAACATCACTTTCATGTTTTGCCATACTTAAGGCAAGATTATACACACGCATAACATGACTCATATCATGTGCTGCATCAGGTGTGTTACCGATTTCCTTTTCGGCCACAGCTTTTATTTTTAGAAAATTTTTCTCATCCATATGTTTTTTGTAGAGTTAGCTAGGCAAAATAAAATAAATTTCAGATAACTCGTTATTATGCGAATAAAAAGGTAAATAATAGCATTTTTTGATTATTAAGACGATAAATGATACTATTGCCTTGATTTTAGATTACCTGATTTATGATGAACATTCAAGAAATTCTACATAAGGTTGAGCGCGAACTGAAATTACGAGCTTATAGCCCCAAAACAATTGAGGCCTATGTATATTGCATCAAGGAGTACCTAAATTTCAAAAATTCAAATTTCAAAAAACTTGACGAGGAAAATATAAAAAATTATTTACTCCACTTGCAGGATTTGGGCAAATCTTCACAAACAATCAATTTGCATCTTAATTCAATCAAATATCTTTATCGCGAGGTTTTCCAAAATAATCGAAAGATAAATATCAAGTTCGCCAAAAGATCTCAAAAATTGCCGGTTGTATTATCCAGATTAGAAATTGAAAAGTTGATCGGTTCGATTGAAAACTTAAAGCATAAATTAATAATCTCACTTTCATATGGGGCTGGTTTGCGAATCAGTGAAGCACAAAATTTAAAAATTCAGGATATTGATATTATGGAAATGACCATCCATATCAAGAACGCCAAAGGCAAAAAAGATAGAATTACACTCTTGCCGGAGAAAACCATTCCCGAGTTAAAAAAAGTTTTAGCTTACAAGAATGCCAATGATTTTTTATTCGAAAGTGAACGTGGAGGAA
>JAQVKX010000049.1 GCA_028694425.1 Candidatus Gastranaerophilales bacterium | reverse complement strand
CGAGTTCGGGATGACGCGATGTTGGATTTTTTGTTGCCACGCTTTATCTTTCTACGTCTGGATTTCAGGATTTATCATGTCTTAATATTCAATTATATTAACATTTCATGGATTTCTCCGTTGAGCCTCTCTTAATTTGACATGAAATGTAAATTATTTTTTATGTTATTATTTAATGTGAAAAAAGGGGGAAAAACATGAAAAAATTAATGTTAAGTATGTTTATTGTTATATCCCAAAGCACTGTTTGCTTAGCGGAAGAGGCAGTCGCAGGACTGGAACAAGCATTGAAACAGCCCGGACATGAACCTAATTTTATGTCAATTGTTTTTGCTTTGGGGTTTGTTATTCTGTTAATTTATGTAACCGGGATTATTTACTCAAAACTTAATCTGGTTGGTGCCAAGGCAGTACAAGAACAGTTAAAAAACTACGATTTGACTAAGACCGTTGTTCTTTCTACAACACAGCTTGGACAAGGCAAAAATTTGCATGTTATAGAAATTAATAATAAACGTTATTTAATCGGTGCTACACAAAATTCAATCAGTCTTATAAAAGAACTTGGGGAAATCGAAAAGAAATTTTCGAAAGAAAAAGAACCCGAAGCGACTGTTGATGAGGCAATAGAAGTTTTATACGGAGAAGAGAAAAAAGACTTGGCTTCGGCTATGGAAAAAGTGGAAGAGTTTGATGTGCATAAGAAGTATTTGTAAAAAGGGAAATGTGAAAAAGAAGAAGACAAGATGCGTAGATGCGTAGAGGCGTAGTTTTTAAACGAAACTGTTCACCCATTCACCTATTCAACTTCTTAATCACCTAATCACTTAATCACTTATTCACTTTTAAAAAGAAAGGATAAAACGTGCATATACCAAAAACGGTTAAGATGATTATATCCGACTTTGACGGTGTGATGACCGACGGCTGTATTTATGTCGACGAAGATTTAAAAATCTCCAGAAAAGTCTGCTTCAAAGATATTATGGGGGTATCTATTTTAAGAAAAGCAGGAATTGAACTTGCGTTTATATCAGGGGAAAAAAATCCGATTATTGACTTATTGGCAGAAAGGTTTAAAATAAAAGAAACACATCAAAATATAAGGATTAAATTAGAGGTTTTAAAATCAATTATTGAAAAATATAACCTTAAATCGGAGGAATTCCTGTATATAGGTGATGACATTAATGACATAGAATGTTTACAATTTGCTTCAGTAAGGATAACTGTTCCGGGGGCAGCCAATGCGGTTAAAAAAGTGGAAAACATTCAAATAACAGAGCAAAAAGGTGGTGACGGGGCGTTTAGAGAGGTCGTGGATTGTCTTTTAAGTACTTAAAACAAATCATTGAGAACATTAAAAAGCTGGATTCTGATGTTAGTTCTTACACCAAAACCGTTCAAAATCCTTTCTTGCCGTCTATTGCTTATGTAAATTGGGCTTTGAGCATGATGGAATGCGGTAATTTCGAAGAAGCCGAAGATAAATTGCTTTCCTCAACCCTTATGGCACATCAAACCCCGGAATCCTACATAAATTTGGGCGTTTTAAGATTTAGAGAAAAAAATTATTACGAAGCCAGAAAATTTTACATTAAAGCAATAAGACTTGACCATGATAATGCAAAAGCTTATTGCTTTTTAGCAAATGTACTGACAGAGATGAACGAATTTAACGATGCCGAAAAAAAATTTGCTTATGCTCTTAAACTTGAACCAAACAATTCGGATATTATGATAAATTGGGGTATTTCGCTTGTAAGACAAAGAAAATTCGAGCAGGCAAAAGAAAAATTTGAGCAGGCATGCAAGTTTAACAGAGCAAATTTTATGGCGATTTATTTTTTGGGGCTTATTGACCTTGAACTCGGTGATATTGAAAAAGCAAAAGAAAAATTTGAAATAGTTTCTTCTACCGTCCCTGAGCATTACGAAGCCTTTTATTACATTGCTTACATAAATTATAAAAATAAAAATTACAATCAAAGTTTGGAATATGCACTAAAATCTCTGGAAATTTGTCCTGAAAAATCAGAGACCTATATGCTGATTGCAGAAAATTACATGAACTTGGGCAATGCCGAAGAATGTTTTAAATACTATGATTTAGGACAGAAAGAATGTGAAATAGGTTATTATTTCTTTATTTCCTGGGGAATTTCTCTGCAACAATTCGAGTTTTATGAACATTCAAAAGAAAAATTTTATAAGGCAATTGAAATTGATGACAAAAACGAACTCGGGTTTATGTATCTCGGAAACGCTTTTTACAGAATGAAAGATTATGATAATGCAACAAGCACCTTGAACAAAGCACTTGAAATCAATCCGGGGAACATTTATTCATTGGAAATCCTGGGACAAATCGACTTTGATAGAGAAAATTATCGTGAAGCAATAAAATATTTTAACTTGGCACTTAAAAATTCGGCAAAAGCAGTAGGAAATTACGCAAAAATAGCTCAAGCATATTTTTTGGAAGGCGAAATGGAAAAAGCTAAACATTATTATCAAAAAGCTGTTGAATACCAGCCTGAAGAAGCACAGGTTTATATAGATTATGCAAAATTTTTAATAGAGCAAAAAGATTATGAAGCTGCATTGAAAAAACTTCAAAATGCTTATAAAATTAATGACAGTGATTTAGAGTGTCTTAATCTTTTGTTTTACGTAAATTACATACTTGCCAACGAGAACCTTTCTGACTATAATATTGAGAGTGCAATAGAAATTGCAGAGCAGATAGAAAAAAATTATCCTGATTCCTTTATTTATAATGAGGAAAAACAAAAATTGGAAGCGAGATTAGATAGTAAAAGTAAAGAAAAGCAGCAATGAAGCAAATAATAGTCCAAAAATTTGGCGGGACATCAGTTGCAGATACAGATAAAATTAAACGGGTAGCCGATGCCGTAATAAGAGAAAAAAAACTTGGGAATGATGTAGTAGTCGTTGTTTCTGCAATGGGACATACTACGGATTATCTTATAAAGATGGCAAAGGATATAAGTCCAAATCCTTCCGCAAGAGAAATGGATATGCTTTTGTCTACGGGAGAAGGCGTTTCAATTGCACTTTTAACAATGGCAATACATGCAAAAGACTATGATGCAGTAAGTTTAAATGCAATGCAAGTAGGCATAATGACGGAAAGCGTTCATCAAAAAGCAAGAATTATAGATATAAAAACCGAAAGACTTAGAAAAAATCTTAAACAAGGCAAAATAATAGTCGTAGCAGGATTTCAAGGAACAACAGAATGCGGTGAGATAACTACATTAGGTCGTGGCGGTTCTGATACCTCTGCTGTAGCACTTGCGGCAGCACTTAAGGCTTCGAGATGTGATATTTATACTGATGTAGAGGGTGTTTACACAACTGACCCAAGGGTTGTGCCTAATGCAACGAGACTTGACAAAATTTCTTATGAAGAAATGCTTGAACTGGCAAGAGTTGGGGCAAACGTCCTTCATCCGCGTTCGGTTGAAACCGCAAAACAGTTTAACGTTCCGCTGAGGGTACGTTCTACTTTTAATTTAGACAATTTAGGAACTTTAATTATAGGAGCAAAAGATATGGAAATATACCAACCAGTTACAGGCGTAGCTGCCGATTTATCGCAAATCAGAGTTGTATTTTGTGATGTACCGGATGTTCCCGGAAATGCCGCAAGGTTATTCGGTGCACTTTCAGATGAGAATATTTCCGTTGATATGATTATCCAATCTTATGCAAGGAAAACAACTAATACTAACGACATTGCATTCACAATCCATAAAGACGATTATGCAAAAGCAAAAAGTATTTTCGAAAAAATAAAAAATGATTTAAATGCAAGAGCAGTTCATATTGATGAAGATATCGCAAAAATTTCCATAGTAGGTGCCGGAATGGTAGATAGACCCGGAATTGCGGCAACAATGTTTGAAACTTTGGCAAAGTTAAACATAAACATAAAAATGATTTCAACAAGCGAAATCATAATAAGCTGCCTTGTGGAAAAAGAAGATGCTCAAAAATCCGTAAAAGCACTACATAAGATTTTTGAACTTGAATCTAATGAAATTGCCGATGTAAAAGGTGATTTGCCTGATTTGGAATAAATTTTAATAAGCCTCTTTTATACCTTCATAAACTTCTCTTATTAATTGATATGCCAGAAGCGATTTTTTATATCTGCCTTTTAAGAATATAATACAGCTGTAAACAATGCCTGTTTTTAAAATTCTGAGCAAATATTCCTGCCGCTTTTGTTCAATAAATTGTTTTATTATCAGAAAATCTTTATTAAATCTTACAAGTGAAAGACGAAAATCGGCAAGTCCGGTCTTAAGATTATTTTGGCTTGCTAAAACAATCCTATTCCAATTATTTACCTGCCTGTTAAATCTGTAAATATTTAAGATTACTGCCGAAGCAATCACCAATTCTGCCAGAAAAAAAGTTGCAAAAAATATTTTAATCATGTTATACCTTTTTTGTATTAATATTGTAATTATAATTTAGTTTATAATTAATTAGAATACACCTTGAGGACTAAAAATTGGGTAAAATAAAATTTTATTTATCAATATTAGCGGCAAAAGTACTTTCTTTGCTCATAATAACAATCAATCGATCTTCCGGGACTTCTTTTGTCGGGCTTGTAGTTTTAAAAATCTGCCCCGATTTTTTATCTTACTGTTCAAAATATGTTAAAAAAGAAATAATAACAGTTACCGGAACAAACGGAAAAACAACAACCGCAGGTCTAATTTCAAGTATTCTTGAAGGTAACGGGCAAAAAGTTATCCACAACGAAAAAGGTGCAAATATGCTAACCGGAGTTGCAAACGCACTTTCACTTGAGATTATGCCTTTTAAAAGGTTTGATTATTACGTTCTTGAATCTGATGAAGCCTATTTGACAAATCTTTATGACTTTTTGCCTTCCGATTACCTTCTTATAACAAATCTTTTCCGTGACCAACTTGACAGATACGGCGAATTAGATACCACTGCAAAAAAAATCCAAGAAGCCATCGATAAAAATCCGAAACTTAAACTTATCCTGAACGGTGATGACCCGATGGTAACAAATTTAGGTACGGATAGAGATAAGATTTTTTTCGGATTTGATAAAGTTGAGATTATTTCAAATTCAATTGTTTCTCATGCTCCGATTGAAAACGTTAATTGTCCCGTATGCAAAGAAGCACTTAAATATGCCGAAAGATTTTTTGCACAACAAGGACACTATTACTGCGATTGCGGGTACAGACGTCCGCAGTGTGAATATTCAGGCGACGTAAAAATTTTCGATGATTATTCGATAATAAAAGTTTATACTCTAAAAGGTGATTTTGAGTTTAAATTCGGACTAATCGGACTTTACAATGCTTACAATGCCCTTGCAGCAATATCGTTGGGGCTTGAACTGGGTTATGACGAGAATAAAATACAGGCTGCACTTAATTCTTATCAGGCAATTTTCGGCAGAGCGGAAAAATTAACACTGAGAGGACATCAAGTACTTATTCAACTTATAAAAAATCCTACCGGAGCAAGTGAAGTACTTAAAACGGTTGATCTAACATCCAATATTTTAATAATAATCAATGATAATTACGCTGACGGTCGTGATGTGTCATGGCTTTGGGATGCGGATTTTGAATTTTTAAAAGATATAAAAAACAAAATCACGGTATCGGGAGACAGAGCAAAGGATATGGCGGTAAGGCTCAAATATGCCGGAATTGAACCTTCAAAAATTTCTATTATTCCGCAAATTGATGATGCAATTGAATACTTGCTGAATTCTTTGGATATAAATGAAAAAATCACAATTTTGCCGACTTACACCGCACTTTTAAAAATGCAAAGAGGTAAATGGAGGGAGTGAAAAAAAGAAAAGTAAATAGGAAATAGAAGATAAGATGCGTGGATGCGTAGAAAATTAAAACCACGCCTCTACGCTTCTTTAAAAACCTTTCACCTGTTCACCTTATAAACTTATAAACTAAAAAAGGAGATTTACATGAAAAAATTATTAACCGGACTGATTATTTTTACAATATTCTTGGGCATCTTTTCCGGTTCGGTTTTAGCCAATGAACCAAAATCAATTGATACGTTGACCGGGAATTTTAAAAATCCTATTAAAGTTGTGTTTTCAGACATAGACGGAACTTTGTTACCCAAAAGTTATTATTTAACAGACTCCCTGAAAAGTGCTAAGGACGCCGCAAAAAAATTAAGAGATGCTAAAATACCGCTAATTTTTGTTACCGGAAGGTCTTATTATGAAGCCAAAAAATTCGCTAAAAGTTTACATAATGAAACTACTTACTATGTTACTTTGCAGGGAACGGAAATATTCAACAATAAAGATCAGTTAATTTATAAAAATTATATAAACCATGCTGATGCAATAAAGATTTTGAAAAACCTTGAATGTTTTTTAAAAACAAACTATCCCGATGCAAAAATTTATTTCTATATAGACGGAAAACCTCATTCTACAGTAGCTTTTAAGTTACCTTATTGCCTTGAAAAATTAACAGTTATAAAATCATTTAAAGATTTAGGAAATTTTACACCAAATAAAATAGGAGTTTATGAAAAAACCCCTGAAAAACTAAAATCAATAAATACTTACATAAGCAAAACTTTTCCTGATTATTACTCTTATTTATCAACCGAATGCCTTTGTGAAATGACAAACAAAAATGTTACAAAAGGCAGTGCCGTAAAAAAAGTTTCGGAAATCTTGGAAATAGATTTAAAAAATGCAGCCGCATTCGGAGATGCCGAAAATGATATAAGCATGATTGAAACAGTTAAAAATGCCGGCGGTTTGGGTATTGCAGTAGACAACGCAATGGATACGCTTAAGCAAAATGCAAATTATATTACAACAAGCGTTTACGATGGCGGTGTAAATCACGCTGTTGATAAGATTTTGGAAAATAATTTAAAAGTAATTAAGTGATACAAAGGTGAAAGCAAAATCCTTTTCCCTTTTGTAACTACTCAGATCAAATCAAGTTCGTTTCAAAGCAAGGATTTATCATGTTATTCCCTCCCCCATGCGGGGAGGGCGATTTTCAGAACGAGCAGAAGCCTGCGAATTCTAGAAAATCGGGGTGAGGGTTCAATCAATGCCAATTGCCGTAAACCTTTCACCCTCCATCTGGAACTTCTAACACTCGTTCCTCGTGTTGAAATTCTTTCCTCCCCTCTCACAAAACCTGACATTTAGTCAGCTTTTGCTCGGCAGAGTGCAAGGGAGGAGGCATTGCAAACGCCTATTGTTAAAGAGTCTTAGCATTTATAAATTTGACCTGAGTAAATACTTCCCTTTTGTATTGTAAATTATTATTAACGAAAATATAACCTTTTAGCAAGAAAAAATGTCTTCATGTTTTATAATATATGAGACAAAAGGGGTTGAAATTTAGAAAATATACGTTATTATATAGTATATACACCCTATAGTGGTTGATAGAATAACAAAGAAAGGCAAAATTATGACAATGGTTATAAAAGAAGTCAGTGAATTTACGGTAGTGGATGAAAATAATCAAACAATTCGTAAATCTAAACTTGTTATATCAAACGATGGCGTTGACACAGAAATAATTTTGGAAGGTAACGGTAAAATCAAAGTTACAACCGCTGTATAGCTTGATTAACTTCGTCTTTTTCGCTAGATTTTAGAGTGAAATTAAATTTTAACAAATAAAAACCGCCTATGACGGACAAAATAAGCATTAAAATCCCCTGATGTACCGTCGATATTGCTAATGCGGTTGATTTGTCGACATGATAAATCCCTAACGCTAAAATATAAGCGTATTGATAGGGACCTAAAAATACCGATGTAGAAGGAATCATGGTCGAAAAAGATACCAGACTTATTACAAAAAGTGCTGCGGAAAATCCTAAATGTATATGGAAACTGTTGATTATCAAAAATGCGACATAACATTCGATTAACCATATAATTCCGCTCATAATAAAGGCTTGCCAACTATATTTTACACTGTTTAAAACCTCAAAACCTTCAATAAAAGAATTTGTATGTACATTTAACCTTTCTAAAATTCTAATAATAGGTTTTGATAATAATTCAGGCAGTTTAGAGCTGAATTTAATAAGTTTTTCAAAAATAAAATCGATTTTATTAAACTTAAATGCCAGATAAAAAATAATGAAACTTCCTATAAATATTGCACCTATCATGTAAGTCAAATTCATCATCCATTGTTGATTTGCATACAGCAAAACCGCTAAAAGAAGAATTAAAAAGACACAAATTCCATCCAAAGTTCTTTCCAAAATGATATTGCCAAAAAGCTTCATTTTTTTCTCTTGTTTATCGGCTCCCAAATAATAAGCCCTGTAAACATCTCCCGCTCTTGCCGGAAGAAAAATATTGAGCATGCTCCCGACCGTAAAAACCGCACCTAAATGATAAGCTGAATATTTAGGGTTACTTAAGAGCAATGATTTCCAGCGCACACCCCTTAAATAAAGCGTTGAAACATACATTGGTATAATTACCCATAAGTTTTTTAAATCAAACATCTTAAAAGTTTGGATTAATTTTGTCCAGTTTATCTTATAAAAAATTAATCCCAACAGTATCAAGCTCACTAATAGAGCGAAAATCTTTCTTTTTTTCATAAGAACAATTTTAACATGAAAAAAAGAAAACAGGTAAGGTGGGCATACCTGCCCATCAGGCAATAGTTTTATTCCAATTTTTGTAAAATCTCATCTGAAATATCAAAGTTTGAATAAACATTTTGGACATCGTCATGCTCTTCGATTTTTTCTAAAAGTTTTAAGATTTGACCTGCAATTTTTTCATCCGTAACTTCAATTGTGTTTTCCGGCAGCCTTGTAAGCTCAGCGTTATTACTCTTAAATCCTTCTTTTTCAAGTCTTTCGACAACGGTTTGGAAATTTCCTACTGTTGTAATTACTTTATACTCTTCTTCCTCTTCCTGAATGTCATCTGCACCAAGTTCCACGGCTGTTTCGAATAATTTATCAAAATCAACCGATTTTTCAAAAGAAACCATGCCGAGAGGCTTAAACATCCAGCCTACACAGCCGTTTTCGCCAAGATTCCCGCTATATTTAGTAAAATAGCTTCTTATATCGCCTGCGGTTCGGTTCCTGTTATCGGTCATAGCCTCAATAAATACTGCAACACCGCCTGCCGCATAACCTTCATAGGTCAGTTCCTCGTAATTATCTCCGCTTCCCATGCCTGCACCTTTTTCAATGGCACGCTTAATGTTATCAGCCGGGAGCCCTGCCGCTTTTGCTCTGTCTACTGCTGTTCTTAGCCTGAAATTTGCATTAACATCCGCTCCTCCAAGCCTTGCCGAAACCATTAACTCTCTTGAATATTTTTGGAATACAACAGCTCTTGCAGAATCTATTTTTGCTTTTTTACGCTTGATGGTTGCCCATTTTGAATGTCCTGACATGGTTTATTTTCCTTATATTTGTCTTGTGAAAATTATAACAAATAGTTTATTTATTTGCAAAAAAGTGAATAAGCGATTTTATAAATGGAAAATTGAGCATGCGGAAAAAGTCCAATTTTGATAAAAATTGAGACTTTTCCGTAGGCGACCTTAGAAGTGTGAAAACCTTGCCGGCTGCGGGATAGCCGGCGGCAAGGTTTGAAACCGGATATCAGAGTTTACAGGTAAAAGGAAAAAGGAAAAAAGAAGTTTATAGGGCTATAAGGTGAATGGGTGAAAAGATGAACAGTTTCGTTTAAAAACTACGCATCTACGCATCCACGCATCTTGTCTTCTTTACCGTTTACTCTTTTATGTTAATATTAGACAATGGATAAAATAAATTTAAGGAATTATGCATATTTAGGCGATGCGGTTTGGGAACTTTTTGTAAGGGAAAAAACCATCTTAAAAACGCAAAACGCCAATGAATTGCATAAGATTACAACGGATAAAGTTAATGCAAGAATTCAGCAGGAATTGTTGTTAAGAATACAGAAACTTTTAACTGACGAAGAATTGGGAATAATCCGAAGGAGCCGAAATTTACCTATTCCGGTAGCAAGGAAAGCAAACCAGGCAGAGTATAGAATGGCAACGGCATTTGAAGCCCTAATAGGATGGTGGTATAAAAACGATAAAACAAGGTTAGCCGAAATAGAAGAAATTTTGTCAGAGTATTTATAAAAAAAGTATTTACAAAAAATTTTCAGCAAATTATAATTATACTATACGTATAAGCAAAACCTGAGGGGATTAGCTCAGCTGGGGGTAAATGCAAATTTAGTTCCAAGTTAAAAAAATCCAAAAAAATGAAAATTCAATACAAACAACGTGGGGGATTAGCTCAGCTGGTAGAGCACCTGCTTTGCACGCAGGGGGTCAGGAGTTCGAATCTCCTATCCTCCACTTTAGTTGACAAGATAGCCCTTCAGCGAATAAGTTGAAGGGTTTTTTGTTATAAATGGACACTTAAATCCATAATGTCTGACACATAAAACCATAAACTTTATTTTGAATTTTATTAAAATTGATATTTATTGACTAAGAAATTCTAAAATGGCATTTATTATTGTTAGTGGATGAGCTGGGCAACCTGGAATATATAAATCAACTTTATGTGTTTCTAAAAATTCTCTGTTTAATTCAGTATAATTTGACAGTTGAAATGGAATATTTGACAAACGAAATGGAATGATTCTTATTTTGTAAAAATTTAGTCGGAAGTTATTCCATTTGAGCTGTCAGACATTTCAAATGAACCAGATAACAACTACAAGACTGACTATAATTTGACAGTTGAAATGGAAAAACGTGTATAATTTGACAGACAGAATGGAAAATGTGACAAGTAGAATGGAAAAATTTTAATTTTGCAAAAATCAAGTCGGAAGATTTTCCAAACTGATTGTCAGACATTTAGAATGAACCTGATACAAACTTCAAAACCTACTGATAATTTTTAATTTATCATTTAATTTTCAAGTAATTTAGATTTTGCTTTTCAATAAATTTGATTTCTTTTTCTTCAGATACACTAAGTACTGTTAAATCTATAGGCAATTCACTTTCTTTATTTAAGATGGAAAGTATATTATTTGCACTTTTAGTTACTTGCTCTGAATAAACTGAATATATTAATAATATGTCAATATCGTGAGGTTTTTTGCTTGACTGTAAAATTGAACCAAATAGATAAACACTACTAAATGAGTCAAATAAATTAATGTTGCACATGATTGATTTTAATATTTTCTCTTCATCATTGTATTTCATTTATATATTTATAAAACCCCGTCATATCAAGTAGCGTCACATTTATCTCTCTTGAAAAATCATATGCCTCGCTTGATATACAAGAGGAGCCATTCCAATTATGAAGATTTACTATAATGCTATTATGCGTGGGGCATAGTTGTTCTAGCGAAACTCTACTTAAGCAATACTCATACACAAACACTATTTTATTGTTTTGCACTTCGATTTCTCGTAAGTTGTTGTAATTCGGAAAAACAAAACTTGCATTTCTTGAATTAATATATTTTAAAGCAAAATTAAGGCTGTCCAAGCGGACAGACGCTGAACGAAAACAATTATAATCACTATAATACTGTCTTAATCGTGGTGTATCTTTTAAGTAAATCTGCGAGCGTACACCTGAATCAAGTATGGAGATATAAGGATTATCACAGCCTAGAGATATATCTATAAACTTGCCTTCCCTATTTAATTGGGATATAAATAATTCTAAAGATTCGACAGAAGGAATAAAAGAATCATCAATTGGAGAAATATCAAATAAAGAATTTATTTTCTCGGGGAATAAAACGTGTCGATTCTTTTCCTTATCTGATCTACTATTCTCAAATTCATCAATATGAAGTAAAAACGAAGAAATTAAACCTAAATTTGAATAATGATTATCTCGATGATGTTGTATTAAGTTCAAATTATTTGATAATATTTTTTTTAATATTCTATTATTAACTAAGATTTTAGGTTCAAACTTGTTCCATAAATCCTTATTGCTATTTAAATAATAGTTCTCATAAATAGTTTTGTTCTCCATTAATAATGGGCGAACTTTATCTTTTAACTCATCAAAAGAGGTGTATTTTGTGCCAAAGAATGAATCTAGTTCATTCGCTCTGATTTGCTTCCACTGCTTGACCTCCTCAATATTAAATGCATTGTTTTTATCAAAGTTTGTATGGCAATTGGGGCACAAAATTATTAAATTCTCAAAAGAATTATCTAGTGTATCACAATATGGTATTATGTGAGCTCGTTCAATTATATCACCCTCAGCTTTAAACAAGCTTACTCTACAGTTAGGATTCATGCATCTACCCATAGATTCGGCATACAATCTTCTCTTAATATCTTTCTCTATTGTTCTAGTCACTTATCTTGTCCCTTCTTTGTCAAAATGCGATTCGAAAGTTTTTTATATGACAAGCCAAGCTCTGTTGTAATTTCCTTTATTGAGCACATAATTTTATCAATACCTGTCTTTTTTGCCACCTGACCAGATAACTTTGCCGATGATTTTAAAGTGCTCGGTTTCCAAGTCTACTGTGAATGGTGAATATTCTTGGTTTTTGCTTACTACTTGAACTTTGTTCCCCGGGATTCTTTGCAGGAGTTTAACGTATAATTTATCGTCTATACTCACAACATAAGTTCCGTCATTTGATAAATCATTCATTGAATCATTTACGATAATCAAGTCACCGTCATTGATTTCGCCCGCCATTGAATTGCCTTTTACAGTGAACACCATAAGGTGTTTTGGCGATGCCACTGTTATATCAGTTAACCATTTTTTTGCAAATGCAATGAAGTCTTTTGTCATTTCTCGTTCTTGAATTAACGCACCATAACCTGCTGATGCAGCCATATTTATTAAAGGCAAAAACACCATTTGCGATAAATCAACATTTGCAGGTACAGCCGCCGCAGAAGTTTCTGATGGGAAAACATCCCCTCTTCCGCTCAACAGCCAATCAGGATTTACCTCTAAAAGGTCAACAAGTGCTTGCAGGTACATAACACTTGGCTGTCTTTCGTTTAATTCATAGGAATAGATAGTCCTTGCAGAAACTTTTATGCCGTTTTCTGCAAGCTTTTTAGAAACTTCTTCCACGGATAAACCATGTTCAGTTCTTGCTTTTTTAATTCTGTATTGCAAGTTTGACATTT